>NZ_JBHXKA010000094.1:0-32500 GCF_042722885.1 Streptomyces sp. NPDC058401 | reverse complement strand
GTCCGGGGCGGAGCCCCGGGGGGGGGCCGGGCGCAGCCCGGTGCCCCCTCCAGCCCGTCCGGCGTTTGAGGACCGGGTCCGGGCCGGCCCGGGGAACGGTGGAAGGGCGGGTAGGGGACGGCCCCGCGCAGCGGCACCCCGAAGCCGCCCCCGGGCCACCGGGTAAGAACCCGGTAAGCGCCGAAGCCCATCCGCCCCCGACCCCCCGCATACTCGGGGAATGACCTACGACGCCATCGTCCTGGCAGGCGGCGCCGCAAAACGCCTGGGCGGAGCCGACAAGCCCGGCCTGAGCGTCGGCGGCCGCCCCCTCCTCGACCGCGTCCTGGACGCCTGCGCAGACGCCCACCGCACGGTGGTCGTAGCCGGCCGCCGGCCAACGGCCCGGCCCGTCCAATGGGCCCGCGAGGATCCCCCCCGCGGCGGCCCCCTCGCCGCGCTGGACGCCGGGCTGCGGCACACCACCGCCCCGCTGGTCCTCGTACTCTCCGCCGACCTGCCGTTCCTGGACCGGGACACGGTCGCCGCCGTCCTCCGGACCCTCGACGCGCCCGAGCACCGCACCCGTGACGGAGCCCTGCTCCGCGACCCGGACGGCCGCGACCAGCCGCTGGTCGCCGCGTACCGCGCCGAGCCCCTGCGCAGGGAAATCGCCCTGCTGGCCACCGAACACGGTTCGGTGAACGGCCTCCCCCTGCGCTCCCTCACCGCCGAACTCGACCTCACCCCGGTCACCGCGGCTGCGCCACTCGCTTCCTTCGACTGCGACACCTGGGACGATCTCGCCGCCGCCCGCGCCCGAATCAGAGAGCATGGAACCGTGCTGGAGCAATGGATCACCGCCGTCAAGAACGAGCTGGGCATCGACGTCGCCGTCGACACCAAGACCCTGCTCGACCTCGCCCGTGACGCCGCCCACGGCGTCGCCCGGCCCGCCGCCCCGCTGACGACCTTCCTCGTCGGCTACGCGGCGGCCCAAGCCGAAGCCAACGGCGCCGACCCCGCGCACGCCGTGGCCGAGGCCTCCCGCAAGGCCGCCGAGCTGGCCCTGCGCTGGGCCGCCGAAGGCGAGGCGGCCGGTACCGCCGGCCCCGAAGCGACCGGACCCGAAGCGACCGGCTCCGGATGATGGCCAACCCCGGCACCGGCGCCGGCACCGACGCCGACCGCGACCTCGACCAGGCCCTCGCGCTGGTCAGCCGCGACCCCCGTGCCGACGCTGCCACCGCCACCGGCGGCGGCCACCGCGCAGCGAGCTGGCTCCGGGCCCGGGAGGCCGCCACCCGGGCCGGTTCGGCCGTCCGCGGCCGCACCCACCGGGTCCCCCTGGCCGCCGCCCTCGGCGAGGTGCTGGCCGCGTCCCTCGACGCCCTGGGCGACCTGCCCTCCTTCGACACCTCCGCGATGGACGGCTGGGCCGTCGCCGGGCCCGGTCCCTGGACCGTCCGTCCCGGCGAGAGCGCACTGGCCGGGAGCGAGCGCCCCGCGCCCCTCGCGGACGGCGAGGCCGTACGGATCGCCACCGGTGCCCGGATCCCCGCGGACACCACCGCCGTGATCCGCAGCGAGCACTCCCGCGAGGCCGGCACCCTGCTGTACGCCGAGCGTCCCGTCGCCACCGGCCAGGACATCCGCCCGCGCGGCCAGGAGTGCCGTTCCGGCGACCTGTTGCTGCCTGCGGGTTCCCTGGTCACCCCGGCCGTCCTCGGCCTCGCCGCGGCCGCCGGGTACGACGAGCTCACCACCCGCCCCCGGCCCCGCGTGGAGATCCTGGTCCTGGGCGACGAACTGCTCACCGAGGGCCCCCCGCACGACGGGCTCATCCGCGACGCCCTGAGCCCCATGCTGGGACCCTGGCTGACCCGGCTCGGCGCCGAGGTCATCGCGGTCCGGCGGCTCGGCGACGACCCGGCGGGCGCCGCGGCACTGCTGAAGGCCGTCACCGGTTCCACCGCCGACGTGGTCATCACCACCGGCGGCACCGCCTCCGGCCCCGTCGACCACGTCCACCCCGTGCTCGCCAAGGCCGGCGCCGAACTGCTCGTCGACGGGGTGGCCGTACGCCCCGGGCACCCGATGCTGCTGGCCCGCATCGGCGGCGCCGGCCCCGGCCAGGACCCGGTCCGCCACCTGGTGGGGCTGCCCGGCAACCCGCTGGCCGCCGTCTCCGGGCTGCTCACCCTCGCCGAACCGCTGCTGCGCGCCCTCGCCGGGCGGCGCCCGCGCCCCCGGTACGTGGTGCCCGTGGAGGGCGACGTACCGGGTCACCCGCACGACACGCGGCTCGTACCGGTCCTGCTGACCGAGGACCACGCCGTACCGCTGCGCTACAACGGGCCGGCGATGCTGCGCGGCGTGGCCGCCGCCGACGCGCTGGCCGTCGTACCCCCGAACGGGGCGCGGTCCGGACAGGAGTTGGAGATCCTCGATCTCCCGTGGGCCTCGGGGGGATGTTTCACGTGAAACTTCACGGATCCGACGCGATGGCACGCGGCGCCGACGAGAAACTCGTCTCGCGCCGCATCAAGCTGCCCAAGCGCATCGTCGAGAAGCCGCTCCGACAGGTCTCCCGACGCCTGTTGATGGCGCTGTTCGTGATGTCCCTGACCGTCCTGATCGTGTGGATCGACCGCGAGGGCTACCACGACAACGCCAACGGCAAGGTCGACTTCCTCGACTGCGTCTACTACGCGACCGTCACCCTGTCGACGACCGGCTACGGCGACATCGTCCCGTACAGCGACAGCGCGCGGCTGGTCAACGTCCTGCTGATCACCCCGCTGCGCGTGCTGTTCCTGATCATCCTGGTCGGCACCACCCTGGAAGTCCTCACCGAGCGCACCAGGGAAGAGTGGCGGCTCAGCCGCTGGAGGAAGAACTTGCGTGACCACACGGTCGTCGTCGGCTTCGGCACGAAGGGCCGCTCGGCCCTGCAGACCCTGCTGGCCACCGGCCTCAGCAAGGAGCAGGTCGTCATCGTCGACCCCAGCGCCAAGGTGATCGACATCGCCAACGCGGAGGGGTTCACGGGGGTCGTGGGCGATGCCACCCGCACCGAAGTCCTGCTGCGCGCCGAGATCCAGAAGGCCCGTCAGATCGTCATCGCCACCCAGCGCGACGACACGGCGGTCCTGGTCACCCTGACGGCCCGCCAGCTCAACCGCGGCGCGAAGATCGTGGCGGCCGTCCGGGAAGAGGAGAACGCCCCGCTGCTGAAGCAGTCGGGGGCGGACGCCGTCATCACGAGCGCGAGCGCGGCGGGCCGGCTGCTCGGCCTCTCGGTGCTCAGCCCGAGCGCGGGCACCGTGATGGAGGACCTCATCCAGCAGGGCAGCGGACTCGACCTGATCGAGCGCCCGGTGAACCGCTCGGAGGTCGGCAAGTCGGTCCGGGACACCGACGACCTGGTCGTCAGCGTCCTGCGCGGCCACCGGCTGCTCCCGTACGACGATCCGCACGCGAGCCCCCTCCAGCTGACGGACCGTGTCATCACGATCGTCCGCGCGACCCCGTCGTCGACGCCGCCCGTGATCCTGGGTTCGGCGGACTGACCGGAGCGGCCCCGGGGCGATAGCCTCCGGCCATGCATGCGATCACCATCGAACAGCCCGGCGGCCCCGAGGCCCTGGTGTGGGCCGACGCACCCGACCCGGTGGCCGGCGACGGCGAGGTCCTCGTCGAGGTCGCGGCGAGCGCCGTGAACCGCGCCGACGTCCTGCAGCGGCAGGGCTTCTACAACCCGCCGCCCGGCGCCTCGCCCCACCCCGGCCTGGAGTGCTCCGGCCGGATCTCCGCGATCGGGCCCGGGGTGTCCGGCTGGTCCGTCGGCGACGAGGTCTGCGCACTGCTCGCCGGCGGCGGATACGCGCAGCGGGTGGCCGTCCCGGCGGGCCAGCTCCTGCCGGTCCCGGCGGGCGTGGACCTGGTCACGGCGGCGGCCCTCCCCGAGGTCGTCTCCACGGTCTGGTCGAACGTGTTCATGGTGGCCGGTCTGCGCCCGGGCGAGACCCTGCTGGTGCACGGCGGATCCAGCGGCATCGGCACCATGGCGATCCAGCTGGCGAAGGCCGTGGGCGCGCGGGTCGCGGTCACGGCGGGCGGCAAGGAGAAGCTGGCGCGCTGCGCCGAACTGGGCGCCGACATCCTGATCGACTACCGCGAGCAGGACTTCGTGGAAGAGGTCCGGGCGGCCACGGACGGCGCCGGAGCGGACGTGATCCTGGACATCATGGGCGCGAAGTACCTGACCCGGAACGTGGACGCGCTGGCCGTGAACGGCCGCCTCGCGATCATCGGCCTCCAGGGCGGGGTCAAGGCGGAGCTCAACCTGGCCGCCCTGCTGGCGAAGCGTGCGGCCATCACCGCCACCACGCTCCGCGCACGCCCCCTGGAGGAGAAGGCGGCGATCGTCGCGGCCGTACGCGAACACGTCTGGCCCCTGGTCAAGTCGGGCCGCATCCACCCGGTGGTCCACGCCACCTTCCCCATGCGCGATGCCGCAGAAGCCCACCGAGTCCTGGAATCCAGCACCCACGTAGGCAAACTCCTCCTGACCACCTGACCCGCCCGGATCTATCCAGCCCCGCCGGAGTTTGAGGCGCGGGGTCTGGGGCGGAGCCCCAGGGGGTCCGGGGCACCGCCCCGGGGAACGGGCGAAGGGCGGGTAGGGGACTTGCCCCGCAGGGCCCACCCACCTGCACCCGCCCCGCGGAGCTACAGGCTGCGCAGCAGGACCGAAGGCGACTCGACGCAGTCGGCGACGTACCGCAGGAAGCCGCCCGCGGTCCCGCCGTCGCACACCCGGTGGTCGAACGTCAGAGACAGCTGCACGACCTGCCGGACCGCCAACTCCCCCTGGTGCACCCAGGGCTTCGGAATGATCCGCCCCACACCGAGCATCGCCGCCTCGGGGTGGTTGATGATCGGCGTGGACCCGTCGACCCCGAACACCCCGTAGTTGTTCAGGGTGAAGGTGCCTCCGGTGAGGTCGGCCGGGGCCAGTTTCCCCGCCCGGGCCAGCTCGGTGAGCCGGGCGAACTCCGCCGACAGCGACTCCGCGCTGCGCGTCTGCGCGTCCCGGACCACCGGGACCATCAGGCCCCGCTCGGTCTGCGCGGCGAAGCCCAGGTGCACGCCCGGAAGCCGGACGATCTCGTTCGCCGCGAGGTCCACCGTGGAGTTGAGCTCCGGGTGGCGGGCCAGCGCCGCCGTGCAGATCCGGGCGAGCAGCGCGAGCACCGAGATCTTGGGGCCGCCCGCGGCGTTCATCGCGGCCCGGGCCGCCATCAGCTCGGTGGCGTCCGCGTCGACCCAGCAGGTGGCGTCCGGGATCTCGCGCCGGCTGCGCGACAGCTTGTCCGCGACCGCCCCGCGCACCCCCTTGAGGGGGATCCGCGTGGCACCCTCCAGCGCGGCGGGAACACCGGCCGGAGCCACCGCCGACGGCTCCGGAGACGGAGCCGGGGCGCGCAGGGCCGTCTCGACGTCCGCGCGCAGGATCAGCCCCTCGGGTCCCGACCCGCGCAGCGCGCGCAGGTCCACCCCGTGGTCGCGGGCCAGCTTGCGCACCAGCGGCGAGATGACGGGTACCGGCCCGGCGACGACGGCCGGTGCGACGGCCGCCGGTGCCCGGACGGCAGGTGCCGTGACGGCAGGTGCCGTGACCGCCGCGGGAGCGGCCCCCGGCGCGGCGGAGCCGGGTCGCACCCGCCTCCGACGCGCCGGACGTGAGTGGTCGGAGCCGTAGCCGATCAGGGGCCGGGGCGCGTTCGCGGAGTCCGGGGCCCCTTCGGGGGTGACGTCATCGGCGGGCACGCACTGCGCGCCCACCGCCACCGTGATCAGCGGCGCGCCGACGGGCAGCTCCGTCCCCTCCTCACCGAAGCGGGCGGTGACCACGCCGCCGTACGGGCAGGGGACCTCCACCATCGCCTTGGCCGTCTCGACCTCGACGACGGGCTGGTCGATGGCGACGACGTCGCCGACGGCCACCAGCCAGCGGACGATCTCCGCCTCGGTCAGCCCTTCGCCCAGGTCCGGCAGCTTGAACTCCATGACCTGCGGCATCAGTTCTCCCACTGCAGACGGGCCACGGTGTCCAGGATCCGGTCCACGCCGGGCAGGTGGTGCTTCTCCAGCATCGGCGGCGGATACGGGATGTCGAAGCCGGTGACGCGCAGCACGGGCGCCTCCAGGTGGTGGAAGCACCGCTCCGTGACCCGGGCGGCGATCTCCGCGCCCGGTCCGCCGAAGCCGCCGGACTCGTGGACCACCACCGCGCGCCCGGTGCGGCGTACGGAGGCCACGACGGTCTCCTCGTCGAAGGGGACCAGCGAGCGCAGGTCGACGACCTCCAGCTCCCAGCCCTCCTCGCGGGCCGCCTCGGCCGCCTCCATGCACACCGGCAGCGAGGGCCCGTAGGTGATCAGCGTCGCGCTCGTGCCGGTCCGCCGGACGAGCGCCTGGCCGATGCCGGGGACCGCCGCGGGCGCCTCGGGCGACCAGTCGGCCTTGGACCAGTACAGCCGCTTCGGCTCCAGGAAGATCACCGGGTCGTCGCTGGCTATCGAGGCGCGCAGCAGTCCGTAAGCGTCCTCGACCGTCGCCGGGGTCACCACGGTGAGCCCGGGCGTGGCCACGTAGTAGGCCTCGGAGGAGTCGCAGTGGTGCTCCACGCCGCCGATCCCGCCGCCGTACGGCACCCGGATGGTGATCGGCATCGGCATCGCGCCGCGGGTGCGGTTGCGCATCTTCGCCACGTGCGAGATGAGCTGCTCGAAGGCCGGGTACGCGAACGCGTCGAACTGCATCTCCACGACCGGCCGCAGCCCGTACATGGCCATGCCGACGGCCGCGCCGAGTATGCCGGCCTCGGCGAGCGGGGTGTCCGTACAGCGGTCCTCGCCGAACTCCTTCGCGAGGCCGTCCGTGATGCGGAAGACCCCGCCGAGCGCCCCGACGTCCTCGCCCATGACGTGGACGGTCGGATCCTCGGCCATCGCGTCGCGCATCGCCCGGTTCAGGGCCTGGGCCATGGTCGCCGGCTTGGCCGTCGGCTTGGTCGTCGGCTTCGCCGCCACCGTGGTCATGATCCGTCCCCCTCTTCCTGCTCGGCCGCGTCCAGCTCGGCACGGAGCATGGCCGCCTGCTCGCGCAGCCGGCCGGTCTGCTGCGCATAGACGTGTGCGAAGAGGTCCATCGGGTCGAGCACGGGCTCCGCGTTCATCCCGTCGCGCAGCGCCGCCGCCATCGCCTCGGCCGCGTCCTTGGCGGCCTGGATGCCCGCCTCGTCCAGCAGGCCGCGCGAGGTCAGCTCGCGCTCCAGCAGCTCGACCGGGTCGTGCGCCTTCCAGGCCTCGACCTCGGCGTCGCCCCGGTAGCGGGTGGCGTCGTCGGCGTTGGTGTGGGCCTCTATGCGGTACGTGACGGCCTCGATCATGGTCGGTCCGCCGCCGGACCGGGCCCGCCGGACCGCCTCGGACAGCACCTCGTGCATGGCGGCGATGTCGTTTCCGTCGACGAGGCGGCCGGGCATCCCGTACCCCACGGCCTTGTGGGCCAGGGTCGGGGCGGCGGTCTGCTTGGCGAGCGGGACGGAGATCGCGAAGCCGTTGTTCTGGACGAGGAAGACGACCGGCGCCTGCCAGACGGCGGCGAAGTTCATGGCCTCGTGGAAGTCGCCCTCGCTGGTGCCGCCGTCGCCGACCATGGCGAGGGCGACCACGTCGTCGCCGCGCAGCCGGGCGGCGTGCGCCAGGCCGACCGCGTGCGGCAGCTGGGTGGCGAGGGGCGTCGACAGGGGGGCTATCCGGTGCTCGCGCGGGTCGTACCCGGTGTGCCAGTCGCCGCGCAGCAGCGTCAGCGCCTGTACGGGATCCAGTCCGCGCGCCACGGCCGCGAGGGTGTCGCGGTAGCTCGGGAAGAGCCAGTCCTGCTCCTCCAGGACCATGGCTGCGGCGATCTCGCACGCTTCCTGGCCGACGGTGGAGGGATATACGGCCAGACGGCCCTGCCGGGTGAGGGCGGTGGCCTGGGCGTTGTAGCGGCGGCCGCGCACCAGCTCGGCGTAGCACCGGCGCATCAGCTCGGGGTCGAGCCGGTCGGCGGCCGGGGTGCCCAGCACCCGGTACGGCTCGGGGTCCGGGAGCAGCGGGGCGGCATCCGTACGGGGCCTCCAGGCGGGCGGCGGGGTGGAGCGGTGGGACGCACCGGCACCGGGCAGCTCTTGGACCGTCATGGCGGCGTACACCTCCTCGTGGGAAGCGGGCAGGGAGGCCTCGGGTGTGAGGCCCCTCACCTACCGATTGTTCGGTTGTCCGGGCAATTTGGCTACAGGCGGCGCCAGGCTGTGGACAAAGTGGCGTCGACGCCCTGGTATGGGTGCAGGACGTCCAGGAGAGGCAGGCATCGGGCGATGACGGATGAACAAATGGCCGGAGCGGGTTCCGGGGCGGCTTCCGGAGCGGGGGGCGCACTCGGGGGCGCGCCCGTACCGCCGGTAGCCCCGGGGCCGCCGACGGCGCCGCCCCGCCCCCTCGACCCGATCGACCGGTCGATCGTGCGCCTGCTCCAGGCGGACGGCCGCGCCTCGATACGCTCCGTCGCCGAACAGGTCCACGTGTCCCGGGCCAATGCCTACGCCCGGATCAACCGGCTCATCGACGACGGCGTGATCCGGGGCTTCACCGCCCGCGTCAACCACGAACGGGCGGGCCAGGGCGCCTCCGCCTACATCACCCTGAAGATCGTCCAGAACTCCTGGCGCACGGTCCGCGAACAGCTCCGCGAACTCCCCGGCGCGGCCCACATCGCCCTGGTCAGCGGCGATTTCGACGTACTGCTCCTGGTCCACACCCCGGACAACCGCACCCTGCGCGAACTGGTCCTGACCCGCCTCCAGTCCATCCCGGAGGTGCTGTCCACACGCACCCTGCTGGTCTTCGAAGAAACGGATCTCCTGGCCCGCGACCAGACCGCCGGCCCGACGATCACCGAGGACTAGGCACGCCTCCATGGCCCCCGACCGGCGGCCAGAGCGCGTCCCCGCCCCAGGTGTCGTCGGCGTTCAGCGTCAGGAGCAGCCGCCCACCGACCACCGCCCCGGACACATCGGCGTGCCCGGCCGCCCGCTCCGCGAACGCGGCGGGCGACGTGTGGTCGAGGAGGAGGACGAAGTGCAGTCCGAAGGGGGTCCACCGGCCTTCGTGCGGTTCGCCATCGGCATCGACCATGAAGTTGGCCCGCCACGCCCCCGCGCACAGGGACCAGACGAGCAGCTCCAGAAAATCGGCGCGCAGCAGCGGATCGGCACCGTCGATGACGACGGCGACGTCCTGGTTGCCGTCGCCCTGTGCGAACCAGTCGCCCAGGCAGTCCACGAGGGCGTCCCAGTTGTAGCCGAAGTACCCGCCCAGGTCCCGCGCGAAGGTCCGGAACAGGCGGGCTTCCGTGTCCAGCTCCGCCCCGGCCACCCGGAACACCAGCCCGCCACGCCCCCGCAGTTCGGCCTCGGCCGCGGCCACCCACGGGTCCTCGCGGGAGGTGAAGGTGACCCAGGGGGACCGGCGCTCGGTCAGGGTGGGGAGGAAGGCGCTCATGCGGCATGCTCGCACCGGCCCCGGCCCGCGCGCACGGGCTTTAGCGCTGCGTCCGCAGCCCGTCCAGGGCCATGCTGACCACCGCGTCCGCGAGCTGGTCGGGGGTGGTGCCCGGGTGCGGGCGGTACCACTCGACCAGGGAGTTGACCATGCCGAAGAGCAGGCGGGTGGCGAGCCGGATGTCCACGTCCGCCCGCAGGTCGCCCTCGGCGGCGGCGGCCTTCAGCAGCTCCGCGACCTGGTGGTCGAACTCGCGGCGGCGCTCCAGGGCCCAGCGCTCGGTGCGGGTGTTGCCCCGGACCCGCAGCAGCAGGGTCACGTAGGGGAGCTCTGCGACGAGAACCTCGACCGTGCGGCGCGTGACGTACTCGACGCGTTCGACCGCGCGGCCCCGTATCGCCCCCGGCTCCGCCAGGACCGCGAAGAGCTCGTCCAGGGCCCGGCTGACGGCGCGCTGGAGCAGCTCCTCCTTGCCGGCGACGTGGTGGTAGATCGAGGACTTCGAGATGCCGGCCGCCTTGGAGAGGTGCTCCATGGAGGTGCCGTCGTAGCCGCGCTCGTTGAAGACCTGGACGGCGACGGACAGGAGGGTCTCGGGCGTGTAGGTGTCCCGCTTGGCCGTGGTCATTCCGTGTCCCCCGCCTCTTCGTCCGGGCCCCCGTCGTCGGCGCCCTCGGCATCCTCGTCGCCCTCGTCGTCGCCCGCCGCGTAGCCCAGCTTGTACAGCGCCAGCGAGGGCGCGTACCGGCCGCCGGGACAGCGCTCGTCGAGGTGGTGCAGCAGGTCGTACGCCCAGTCGCGGCCGAGCCGGTCGTGCCATTCGGCGGGACCCGCCGGGTAGTTGACCCCGAGCCGCATCGCCGTGTCGATGTCCTCGGCGCCCGCCACCCCGCGCGCCACGGCGTCGGCGGTGAGGTCGATCAGCATCGCGACCGTCCGGGCGACGATCATGCCCGGGACGTCGCCGATGACGGAGACCTTCTTGCCGAGCTTCTGGAACAGCCCGACGGCCTCGGCGAGCGTCCGCTCGCTCGTGTCCTCGCTGACGGAGAGCGCGATCCGGGTGGCGTCGCGGTAGTCGAAGGCCAGGTCGAAGTAGACGACGTCGGCGAACTCGATCGCCGTCTTGCCGTCGGCGAGCACGAGCTGTCCCTCGCCGGGGAGCTGGATGTACGGGCCCCCGTGCTCGACGGCCGTGACCTCGATCCCGGCCTCCTCCAGGAGGCCGGGGAGGACGGCCGCCGGTCCGAGGTCGCCGACGACGGTCACCTTCCCGGGCGCGTCCTCGGGGCCTGCGGTGTGCGGGGCCGGGGCCTTCGTGTCCGGGCCGTACGGGTACCAGCCGTGGCCCGACTTGCGGCCGAGACGGCCCGACTGGACCAGTCGCCGCTGCGCGAGGGACGGGGTGAACTTGGGGCTGCGGAAGAAGGACTCCCACACCGAGCGGGTGACGGCCTCGTTGACGTCCTGGCCGATCAGGTCGGTCAGCGCGAAGGGGCCCATCTTGAAGCCGCCGCTCTCGCGGAGCACGGCGTCGATGGTCGCCGGGTCGGCGCCCTGCTCCTCGTACACCGCGAAGGCCTCGGCGTAGAAGGGCCGGGCGATCCGGTTGACGATGAAGCCCGGGGTGTCGGCGCAGCGCACCGGCGTCTTCCCCCAGCCCAGGACGGTGGCGTACGCGCGGTCCGCGGCGGCCGGGTCGGTCGCGAAGCCGGAGACCACCTCGACCAGCGGGAGCAGCGGGGCCGGGTTGAAGAAGTGCAGGCCCAGGAAGCGGCCGGGGTGCGCGAGGCCGGCGGCGAGCTCGGTGACCGAGAGGGAGGAGGTGTTGGTGGCCAGCAGGGCGTCCGGCGAAACCACCTCTTCGAGGGCCGCGAACAGCGCCCGCTTGACGGTGACGTCCTCGACGACCGCCTCCACCACGAGGGCGGCGCCGGCCAGCTCCGCCAGCTCGCCCGCCGCTGCGATCCGGACGATCGCCTCCTCGGCCCCGGCGCGGTCCAGCCGGCCCTTGGCGGCCATCCGCTCGACCCGGTCCTGGACGAATCCGACCGCGTCGGCGGCGAGCGGGGCGTTGATGTCGTAGATCAGCACGCGGTGACCTGCGAGAAGGGCGACTTGGGCGATGCCCTGCCCCATGGTGCCGGCGCCGACGACCGCCACTGTGCGGGACCGCTCGATTGCTGTCATGCCCAGATCCTCCCGCACCGACTTGTCCACAGGTCTGCCGGGCCCTCTTGTCCCGACCGATCGTTCGGTTACTCTAACTCCAGTCTGCTCTTGTTCATCCCTTCTTGCCTGCCCCGATCGCCTGATCCCGCCCGGCTCAAAGAGGAGTTGGTCCCTGATGGCCGCCGAGCTCACCGTCCCCCAGCTGTCCGCCAAGCACCGGCCCACCCTGGACCAGGCGCTGGCCACCATCCGCAGCCGCGCCTACTGGTCCCCGCACCCCGAGCACCCCAAGGCCTACGGGGAGACCGCGCCGGCCGACGGCCTCGCCGCCTTCGAGGCGCTGCGCGGCACCCGGCTCGACCTCGGGCAGCCCGGAACCGACGGCTGGACGGGCGCGGAGACCTCCCCGTACGGCGTGGAGCTCGGCGTCGAGTACCCGCACGTGGACCCCGAGGTGCTGCTGCCCGCGATGCGGGCCGGCATGGGCGCCTGGCGGGACGCCGGGCCCGAGACGCGCGCCCTGGTCTGCATCGAGATCCTGGCCCGCATCTCGGCGCGGACGCACGAGTTCGCGCACGCCGTCATGCACACCAGCGGCCAGGCCTTCATGATGGCGTTCCAGGCGGGCGGCCCGCACGCACAGGACCGCGGCCTGGAGGCGGTGGCCTACGCCTACGAGGAGCAGACCCGCGTCCCGGGGCAGGCCGACTGGTCGAAGCCGCAGGGCAAGAAGGACCCCCTGGAGCTGGGCAAGACCTTCACGGCCGTCCCGCGCGGCATCTCCCTGATGATCGGCTGCAACACCTTCCCCACCTGGAACGGGTACCCGGGCATCTTCGCCTCCCTCGCCACGGGCAACCCGGTGCTGGTCAAGCCGCACCCGCGCGCCGTCCTGCCGCTGGCGCTGACCGTCCAGGTGGCCCGCGAGGTCCTGGCCGACGCCGGCTTCGACCCGAACCTGGTCGCGCTGGCCGTGGAGCGTCCGGGCGAGGGCATCGCCAAGGAACTCGCCGTCCGGCCCGAGATCAAGGTCATCGACTACACCGGGTCCACCGAATTCGGCGAGTGGCTGGAGACCAACGCCCGCCAGGCGCAGGTCTACACGGAGAAGGCCGGCGTCAACACCGTCGTCCTGGACTCCACCGACAACTACAAGGGCATGCTGTCCAACCTGGCCTTCTCCCTCTCCCTCTACAGCGGCCAGATGTGCACCACCCCGCAGAACCTGCTGATCCCGCGCGACGGCATCGAGACGGACGCCGGGCACAAGTCCTACGACGAGGTCGTCGCGGACCTCGCGGGCGCGGTCGGCGGCCTGCTCGGCGACGACGCCCGGGCCAACGCCCTGCTGGGCGCGCTGGTCAACCCGGACGTGAAGGCCCGCCTGGAGGCCGCGGCCGGGCTCGGCGAGGTCGCGCTCGCCTCGCGCGAGGTGGCGCACCCCGACTTCCCCGGCGCCGTCGTGCGCACACCGGTGATGGTGAAGCTGGACTCGGCCAAGCCGGACGACTCCGCCCCCTACCTCTCGGAGCAGTTCGGCCCGGTCTCCTTCGCGGTGGCGGTCGACTCCACGCAGGGCGCCCTCGACCTGCTGCGGCGCACCGTCCGCGAGAAGGGCGCCATGACGGTCGGGGCGTACACCACCTCCGCGGACACCGAGCGGGCCATCGAGGAGGTCTGTCTGGAGGAGTCGGCGCAGCTCTCGCTGAACCTGACGGGCGGGGTCTACGTGAACCAGACCGCGGCCTTCTCCGACTTCCACGGCTCAGGCGGCAACCCGGCGGCGAACGCCGCGCTGTGCGACGGCGCGTTCGTGTCGAACCGCTTCCGCGTGGTGGAGGTCCGCCGCCAGGGCTGACCCCCTAAGCCTTGGGCCCTCCCCAGTGGAAGAGGGTCATGGCCACGCTGGTGGCCAGGTTGTAGCTGGAGACCTGCGGCCGCATCGGCAGGGACACCAGGTGATCGGCGCGGGCGCGCAGCTCGGGCGAGATGCCGTGGCGTTCGGAGCCGAAGGCGAGCAGGGCCTCGTCCGGGAGGGTGAGGGCGCGGATGTCCTCGCCCTCCGGGTCGAGGGCGTACAGCGGACCCGACGGCAGCGCGTCGAGCTCCACCCGGTCCACGGTCGTGGCGTAGTGCAGACCCGCCCCGGCCCGGACCACGTTGGGGTGCCAGGGGTCGAGGTCGCCGCGGGTGAGCACGCCGGTGGCGCCGAAGCCGGCGGCGAGCCGGACGACCGCGCCGACGTTGCCCAGGTTGCGGGGGTTGTCGAGGAGCACGATCGGGGCCGTCCTGGGCCGCGCGTCGAGCCGCGCCCGCCCCTCGGCCCGCCCGGGCCGGACCGCGAGGGCCGCCACCCCGGTGGGGTGCACCCGCGCCAGCAGTTCCTTGAGCGGAGCCCGCCGCACCAGCCGGGCCACGTCCGCCTCCACGTCCCCGGCCAGCTCGCGCGCGAGGCCCCGTACGGCCTCCGGCTCGTCGGCGACGACGAACCGCACGTCCGCCCCGAATCGCAGCGCGTGCTTCAGCGCGTGAAACCCGTCGAGCAGCACCAGATCCTCCCGCCCAACGGCCTCCCGCCACTGCCGTTCGGTCTCGTCGGTGCTCCCGTGCTGCTGCTCACTCATACCGCCGACCCTACGGGCCAGATCCAGCCGTCCGGCGTTTGAGGACCGGGGTCCGGGGCGCAGCCCCGGGGAACGGGCGAAGGGCGAGTAGGGGACAGCCCCGCAGGGCCCCGCCTCAGCGCGGGACGGGGCTGGGGAGTGCGGGCTCGGGATCCGCGTACGGCTCCGGCCCGGGCCCCGGGTCCGGAACGGGCCGCCCCACACCCGCCCGCCGCGCAGCGACGGCCGCCCCGACCCAGACCAGAAAGCCCGTCGGCAGGAACACCGCATCGGCGGCGATCATCGCCAAAGAGAAGAACGGCAGCCCCAGCAGCACCGCGATCCCCGCATGCTCCAGCATCATCAGCGCCAGCAGCACGTTCTTGATCCGCCGGTTGAACAGGGTGAACGGGAAGGCCACCTGGACCGCGACCGTCCCGTAGGACAGCAGCATGACCAGCGTGCCGCTGCTCCCGAGGAAGGCCGAGACCCCGGGCCACGGGGTGAAGTAGTCCAGGTTCAGCGGGTAGTACAGCGCCGTGCCGTCCTGCCACCGCGAACCCTGGATCTTGTACCACCCGGCCGTCGCGTAGATCAGGCAGACCTCCGCCATGATCACGAGCATTCCGGCGTTGTGCAGCAGGTTGGCCAGGACGTCGAGGACGGCCCGCCCCTCCCCCTCCGGCTCGTAGCGGTCGACCATCCACCACAGCGCGGCGAGCACCCACAGGGCCGTGAAGACCACCAGCCAGCCGGTGCTGAACCCCCCGGTGACGGCCCCGTACACGAGCACCGCACCGAGCACGCCCCACGCCACCGGCCCCGCCCGCCCGGCCGAGGCCGCGCCGAGGCGGCGGGCGCGGCGGGCGTCGAGCGACCACACCTGCGCGCACCGGGTCAGCACCAGGTAGATCGCCATCAGGTGGATGACGTTGTCCCCGCCGTCGCCCATGAAGACGCTGCGGTTCTGCAGGGACAGCACGCCGACCATGAACACCACGGAGGTCGCCCGGGTGCGCCAGCCCAGCACCAGCAGGGCGGACGACAGCACGGCCACGGCGTAGACGATCTCGAACCAGAGCGCCGAGTCCGACCACATCAGCACCGTGAAGGCACGGTTCGAGTCGATCAGCCGCCGGGCCAGGTCCCAGCTCCACGGTCCGTCCGGCCCGTACAGCTCGTGGCGGTGGGGGAACTCCCGCAGCAGGAAGAACAGCCAGGTCCCGGCGAAGCCGATGCGGACCACGGCGCTCTGGTACGGACCCAGCGCCTGCCCGCTGACCCGGGCCAGCGCCCGGCCGGCGGAGGCCCTGAGGCCCCCCGTACGGGTTCCCGTCACACCGTCCACCACGGCAGCTCCCGGTAGTACGTCTGGGTGTCGGCCTTCTCGTCGGACCAGGGGGGCGCGGCGACCTCCGTGGTCGCCCCGCGCAGCTGGATCCGTACGATCCGGTCTCCTCCCTGCGGGTCCAGCCGGTCCAGGGCGATCCGGCGCAGGTACTGCTCGGCGAGTTCGCCGCGATCGCCGGTGGACTTGTTGTCCTCGTCGTGGGAGGTGGTGAAGAAGTCCCAGGCCCGGCGGAGCTCGTTCTGCTCGGTGTGGCTCGGCAGCAGGCTGTGGCGGATGGCCGCGCCGTCCTCGGCGGACAGTCCGCGCCAGGTGCCCGTCGTCAGCCTGCCGTCGTCCGTCCGCACTTCCGCGCGCACCTCCACGGCGATGTTCTGCTGGAGCGGGTTGGGGGCGAAGAGCTTCCAGTTCTGTTCGAACTCGGGGTAG
This sequence comes from Streptomyces sp. NPDC058401, assembly GCF_042722885.1. NCBI lineage: Bacteria > Bacillati > Actinomycetota > Actinomycetes > Kitasatosporales > Streptomycetaceae > Streptomyces > Streptomyces sp. NPDC058401. The sequence continues at coordinate 16,352 of NZ_JBHXKA010000094.1, read as the reverse complement.
ATCCAGGAGTCGATCACGCGCGCGTGCCGCTTGCTGACCGTGTTGGACGGGGCCACGTGCAGGAAGACGAGGGCCAGGTGCCCGCAGGCGGCCACCGCCACCGCCCCGAGCGCGAGGGCCGTGACGACCCGGTACGGGGTGGACAGGCCGGCGATTCCGGGCGCCCTGGGCGCTCCGGGCGGGGGCGGAGCCGCTCCTGCGAGGGGCTCGCGCTCGTTCGAATCCATCCCGCCCCGATCATCCGGTGTCCACAGGGTTGACCACAGAGGTTGACACCCTACGGGCCCTCGTCCCACCATTGAAGAGGATGAACCGAACGATCGGTCGGTCGGGCGGGACGAGGCGGGAAAAGACCTCTGACAGGGGGCCGTGATGGTGGCAGTGACCCCGGCAGCGACATCGGGGACGGGGGGCCGGGACGCGCAGCGGGTCGCCGCGCAGGACGCGGGGATCGGCGTGACCGCCGACCTCGGCGCGCAGCTCGCGGCGGCCTTCGACGCGGCCGTGGCGGCAGACGAGCGGGTGGAGCCGCGCGACTGGATGCCCGACGAGTACCGCGCCTCCCTGGTCCGCCAGATGGCCCAGCACGCCCACTCCGAGATCATCGGCATGCAGCCCGAGGCGAACTGGATCACCCGCGCGCCCTCCCTGCGCCGCAAGGCGATCCTGATGGCGAAGGTCCAGGACGAGGCCGGCCACGGCCTGTACCTGTACAGCGCCGCCGAGACCCTGGGCACCAGCCGCGACGAGCTCCTCGACAAACTGCACGCCGGGAAGCAGAAGTACTCCTCGATCTTCAACTACCCCACGCTGACCTGGGCCGACGTCGGCGCGATCGGCTGGCTCGTGGACGGCGCGGCGATCACCAACCAGGTCCCGATCTGCCGCTGCTCTTACGGGCCGTACGCGCGGGCCATGGTCCGGATCTGCAAGGAGGAGTCCTTCCACCAGCGCCAGGGGTACGAGCTGCTCCTCGCCCTCTCCCGGGGCACCGAGGCCCAGCACGCGATGGCGCAGGACGCCGTGGACCGCTGGTGGTGGCCCTCGCTGATGATGTTCGGCCCGCCGGACGCCGAGTCGGGGCACTCGGCGCAGTCGATGGCCTGGCGCATCAAGCGCCACACCAATGACGATCTGCGCCAGCGCTTCGTGGACATCGCCGTCCCGCAGGCCGAGTCGCTGGGGCTGACCCTGCCCGACCCGGACCTGAAGTGGAACGAGGAGCGCGGGCACCACGACTTCGGGGCCATCGACTGGACGGAGTTCTGGGAGGTCCTCAAGGGCAACGGCCCGTGCAACGAGGAACGGATCGGACAGCGCCGCGCGGCGCACGAGGAAGGCGCCTGGGTGCGCGACGCGGCCGCGGCGTATGCGGAGAAGCAGGCGGCGGCCACGGCCGCCGCGGCGACCATCGGAAGCGAGGCTCGGGTATGACGCAGAACTGGCCCCTGTGGGAGGTGTTCGTCCGCTCCAGGCGCGGCCTCTCGCACACGCACGCGGGCAGCCTGCACGCGCCCGACGCGGAGATGGCCCTGCGCAACGCCCGCGACCTCTACACCCGGCGCGGCGAGGGCATCTCCATCTGGGTGGTGCCCTCCACGCAGATCACCGCCTCCTCCCCGGACGAGCGGGATCCGTTCTTCGCCCCGTCCGCCGACAAGCCGTACCGGCACCCCACCTTCTACGAGATCCCCGAGGGGGTGCAGCACCTGTGACGAGCACCGAGACGGACACCGGAGCGGGTACGGCCACCGTGGCGGCGGCGCTGGCCCTCGGCGACGACGCGCTGATCCTTTCGCACCGCCTCGCCGAATGGGCGGGCCACGCGCCCGTCCTGGAGGAGGAGGTCGCCCTCGCCAACATCGCCCTCGACCTCCTCGGCCAGGCCCGCGTCCTGCTGTCGAGCGCCGGCGACGAGGACGAGCTCGCCTTCCTGCGCGAGGAGCGGTCCTTCCGCAGCCTCCAGCTGGTCGAGCAGCCGAACGGCGACTTCGCCCACACCATCGCCCGCCAGCTCTACTTCTCGCTCTACCAGCACCAGCTCTACGGGGAACTCGCCCTCGGCGACGGCCCGTTCGCGCCGCTCGCCGCCAAGGCGGTCAAGGAGACCGCCTACCACCGCGACCACGCCGAGCAGTGGACGCTGCGGCTCGGCGACGGCACCGAGGAGAGCCGCCGCCGGATGCGGGCCGGCCTGGACGGGCTGTGGAAGTACACCGGCGAGATGTTCCGGCCGGTGGAAGGGCTCGAAGAGATCGACTGGCCCGTACTGGAGGGCCGTTGGCTGGCCGCGCTGGGCGGCGTGCTGGAGCGGGCCGGGCTGGAGCTGCCCCAGGGGCCGCGGCACGGCGCCTGGGCCGCCGGAGCCGGCCGGCAGGGACTGCACACCGAGTCCTTCGGCCGACTGCTCGCCGAGATGCAGCACCTGCACCGCAGCCACCCGGGGGCATCGTGGTGACCGCCGCCGGTACCGGCACCGCCGCCGCGGCCCGCACCGAGCAGACCCGGCTGGAGGTGGAGCTGGCCGCACTGGCCGGCTCCGTCCCCGACCCGGAACTGCCCGTGCTCACCCTCGCCGAGCTCGGCGTGATGCGCGGGGTGCGGATGTACGAGGACGGCCACGTGGAGGTCACCCTGACCCCCACCTACACCGGCTGCCCGGCCATCGAGGCCATGTCCGCCGACATCGAACGGGTCCTGACCGACCACGGCATACCGGAGGTCCGGGTGCGGACCGTGCTGGCCCCCGCCTGGTCCACCGACGACATCAGCGCCGAAGGCCGCCGCAAACTGGCGGAGTTCGGCATCGCCCCGCCGCGGCCGCACGCCGCCGGCGGACCGGTCCCGCTCACCCTGTCCGTCCGCTGCCCGAACTGCGGATCGACCGACACCGAGCTGCTCAGCCGGTTCTCCTCCACCGCATGCAAGGCGCTGCGCCGCTGCACCGCCTGCCGTGAACCGTTCGACCACTTCAAGGAGCTGTAGATGGCCGTGTCACCGCCGTCGCCCACGCCGGTGGCGCCCGTCGGCCCGGCGTCCGCCGCGTCGGCGCGCCCCGCACGCCACGGCGCGTTCCACACCTTGACGGTGACGGCGGTCGACCGGCTCACCGAGGACTCCGTGGCCCTGACCCTGGCCGTGCCGCCGGAGCTGCGCGCCGAGTACCGGCACGCCCCCGGCCAGCACCTCACCCTGCGCCGCGGCGGCTCGGTCGCGGCCGGGACCGCCGAGGTGCGGCGCACCTACTCGATCTGCTCCCCCGCCCCGGCCGCGGACGGGCCCGGCCCCGCCGCGCTGCGGGTCGGGGTGCGGCTGGTGGAGGGCGGGGAGTTCTCCTCCTTCGCCCACAAGGAGATCGCCGCCGGGGACGTCCTGGACGTGATGGTCCCGGCCGGCCGCTTCGTCCTGGACCCCGCGGCGGCGCCGCCCGCCGCGCACTACGCCGCGATCGTCGGCGGCAGCGGCATCACCCCGGTGCTGTCGATCGCCGCCACCCTCCTCGCCGCCCGGCCCGACGCCCGGTTCTGCCTGGTGCGCAGCGACCGCAGCGCGGCCTCGACGATGTTCCTGGAGGAGGTCGCCGACCTCAAGGACCGCTATCCCCACCGGTTCCATCTCGTCACCGTGCTGTCCCGGGAGGAGCAGGAGGCCGGTCTGCCCTCGGGGCGGCTCGGCGAGGAGCGGCTGACGGAGCTGCTGCCCGCCCTGCTGCCGGTCGCCGAGGTGACGGGCTGGTTCCTGTGCGGGCCGTACGGTCTGGTGACGGGGGCGGAGCGTGCGCTGGGCGCGCTCGGCGTTCTGCGGACCCGGGTCCACGAGGAGGTCTTCCATGTCGAGGACACCGCCTCGGGCCCTGCCCGTACCGCTTCGGCCGACACCACCAGCGCCCGGGTCACGGCGCGGCTCGACGGCCGCTCCGGCACCTGGCCGGTGCGCGACGGGGAATCCCTGCTCGACGCGGTGCTCCGGGCCCGCGCGGACGCCCCGTACGCCTGCAAGGGCGGGGTGTGCGGCACCTGCCGGGCGTTCGTCGTCTCGGGCGAAGTGCGGATGGACCGCAACTTCGCGCTGGAGGAGCGGGAGACGGAGGCCGGGTTCGTGCTGGCCTGCCAGTCGCACCCGGTGTCGGAGGACGTGGAGATCGACTTCGACCGCTGAGCCGGCGGGCGGCGCAGCGCCTGCGCGCCGTCGCCCGCTACCGCCCCCCTGTCAAATTTCCAGAACGTGTTCTATCTTGACGCACCGTCAGACAGAGCAGGATTCGGGTACGCGGGAGGACAGGCAGTGGACTTCACCTTCACCGAGGAGCAGCAGGCCGCCGTCGAGGCGGCCAAGGCCGTGTTCGCGGACGTGGCCCCCGACGGCGTGCCCAGCCCCGCGCTCACCCCGAGGGCGGTGGCCCAGGAGTTCGACCGCGAGCTGTGGGCGAAGCTCGCCGACTCCGACCTGCTGAGCCTGGTCCTCACCGAGGAGCACGGCGGCTCCGGACTCGACGCCATCGCCCTGTGCCTGGTCCTGCGCGAGTCGGCGCGGGTGCTGGCCCGGGTGCCGCTCCTGGAGCACTGCGCCACCGCCATGGCCGTCCAGGCCCACGGCAGCCCCGAGTTGGCGGGCGCCCTGCTGCCCGGCGCCGGGGACGGCAGCCTCGTCCTCACCGTCGCCGCGCACGGCCGCAGCGGCCACGACCCGGCCGAACTGTCCGTCACCGCACGGCAGGAACGACAGGACGCCGACACCTGGGTCCTGGAGGGCCTCCAGACGGCCGTCGCCTGGGCGCACAGCGCCGACTGGATCGCCGTACCGGCCCACACCGGGGAGGGCGATGCCGTCCTCGCGTTCGTCCCCCGGGGCGCCGAGGGGCTGTCCCTCGCCGAGCAGTACTCCACCAGCGGGGAGCGGCTCGCCGAGCTCACCCTCGACGGCGTACGGGTTCCGGCCGCGCACCTGGTCGAGACGCCCGGCGCCTGGGACCACCTGCGCCAGCTCCTTGCCACCGGGACCTGTGCGCTCGCGCTCGGCCTCGGCGAGAACGTGCTCACCATGACCAGCCAGTACACGAGCAAGCGCGAGCAGTTCGGCTTCCCGGTCGCCAGTTTCCAAGCCGTCGCCGTCCAGGCCGCCGACCGCTACATCGACCTGCGCGCCATGGAGGTCACCCTCTGGCAGGCCGCCTGGCGGCTCGACGCCTCCACGGGCGGAGCGGGCGGACCGCTGCCGAGCGCCGGTGACGTGGCCGTGGCCAAGATCTGGGCCTCCGAGGGCGTACGCCGCGTCGTGCAGACGGCACAGCACCTGCACGGCGGCTTCGGCGCCGACACCGACTACCCGCTGCACCGCTACCACGCCTGGGCCAAGCAGCTGGAGCTCCAGCTCGGCCCGGCCGCGGCCCACGAGGAGGCGCTGGGCGACCTGCTGGCCGCCCACCCCCTCGCCTAGGCCGTGGCCGACGGCGCGCGTCGGCGTCTCAGACGACGAAGCCCGGGGTGCCCGCGTCGGTGACGACCGGGCGGCCCGCGGCCTCCCAGTCCTGCATGCCGCCGGCCACGTTCACGGCGTCGATGTCCTGGCCGCGCAGGTACTGGGCGACCTGGGCGGAGCGTCCGCCGACCCGGCACATCACGTAGACCGGGCGCTCGTCCTCGATCTTCTCGGTCAGCTCACCGATGCGCGCCACGAACTCGCTCATCGGGATGTGCAGGGCGCCCTCGGCATGGCCGGCCGCCCATTCGTCGTTCTCGCGAACGTCGAGGACAAAGGCTTCGGAGGGCAGCGCGGAGGCGTCCACCGAGGGAAGCGGTCCGGAGTTCATGTCTGTCGCCTTCTCTCGTCACGGATAGCTGAGCCAACCTATCCGACCCGGCCACGGCCTCACTCTGCGGTGAGCGCCGCCAGCTCCGCCTCGCGCTTCTCCACGTCGCCGAGCAGCTGCTCGGCGATCTCCTCCAGCAGCCGGTCCGGGTCCTCCGGGGCCATCCGCAGCATCGACCCGATCGCGCTCTCCTCGAGGTCCCGGGCCACCACCGACAGCAGCTCCTTGCGGCGCGAGAGCCACTCCAGGCGCTCGTACAGCTCCTCGCTCTCGCTCAGCCGCTGCTCGGCCGGCGCCGGGCCGGCCGCCCACTCCTGTGCCAGCTCGCGCAGCACCTGCTCCTCACCGCGCCCGTAGGCCGCGTTGACCCGCGCGATGAACTCGTCGCGGCGCTCGCGCTCGGCCTCGTCCTGGGCCAGGTCGGGATGGGCCTGGCGGACCAGCTCGCGGTAGAGGCGGCGCACCTCCTCAGGGGGCCGCACCCGCTCCGGCGGCCGCACCGCGCGGTCCGTCAGCATCGCGGAGGCGTCGTCGGACATCCCGTCCGAGTCCAGCCAGTCGTGGAACAGCTCGTCGACACCGGGCATCGGCATCACCAGCGAGCGGGCCTCGCGCGCCCGGCGCAGGTCCTCCGGGTCCCCGGTCCGCTGCGCCTTCGCCTCGGCGATCCGCGCGTCCAGCTCGTCGAGCCGCGAGTACATGGGGCCGAGCTTCTGATGGTGCAGCCGGGAGAAGTTCTCCACCTCCACCCGGAAGGTCTCCACCGCGATCTCGAACTCGATCAGCGCCTGTTCGGCGGCCCGCACGGCGCGCTCCAGGCGCGCCTCGGGCCGCTCGTCGGCAGCGGGGCCGGGGCCGGAGCCGGGCTCGGACTCTTCGGGAACAGTCTGCTCGCTCACCCGGCCAGCCTAAGGCCCTGGGGCCCGGGTGTTTCACGTGAAACATCCACCGGTTTCACGTGAAACATCCCGTCCGCTCAGACCCCGGACCCTCCGTGCTCAGAAAGCTCCGAAAGCTCAGACCCCGGACTCCGCGGCGATCCGGCCGGACCGCACCGCCGCCACCAGGACCGCGTGGTCGGCCTCGCTCCGGTCGGCGTAGGCCACGGCGAAGCCGGCCACGGCCTCGTCCAGCTCGTCGCTCTTGCCGCAGTACCCGGACAGCAGCCGCGGATCGGCGCTGTGCGCATGCGCCCGCGCCAGCAGGGCTCCGGTCATCCGCCCGTAGTCGTCGAACTGGTCGGCGGCCAGCGCCGCCGGGTCCACGCTGCCCTTGCGGTTGCGGAACTGGCGGACCTGGAAGGGCCGCCCCTCGACCGTGGTCCAGCCCAGCAGGATGTCGGAGACCACCTGCATCCGCTTCTGCCCGGCCACCACCCGTCGGCCCTCGTGCTCCTCCGGCGGGGAGACGAAGCCGAGTCCGGGCAGGTGCGGCAGCAGTGCGGAGGGCCTGGCCTCCTTCACCTGGAGGACCAGTGCCTCGCCCCGGTGGTCCAGCAGCAGCACCACGTACGAGCGGGTGCCGACGCTGCCCGTGCCCACCACCCGGAAGGCCACGTCGTGGATCGCGTACCGGGCCAGCAGTGGCAGCCGGTCGCCCTGCAGGGTCTCCAGGTACGGGCCCAGCGCGGCCGCCACGGCCGCCGCCTCACCGTCCCCGACCCGGCGCAGCACGGGCAGCGCGTCCACGAAGGCCCGGCCGCCGTCGGGCGTGAGCTCGGTGGACTTGGCGGCGAACCGGGCGGAGGTGTTGTTGCGGGCCTTCTCCGAGACGCGTTCCAGGGTGCCCAGCAGGTCGCGGGCGTCGGTGTGGGAGACCAGCTCCTCGTCCGCGATGGCGTTCCACGCGTCGAGGGCCGGCAGTTTCGCCAGCAGGCGCATCGTGCGCCGGTAGGCGCCCGCCGCGTCGTGCGCGGCCGCCCGGCAGGTCTCCTCGTCCGCGCCGGCCACCCGGCCGGCCAGGACCAGCGAGGTGGCCAGTCGCTTGAGGTCCCACTCCCACGGGCCGAAGACGGTCTCGTCGAAGTCGTTGAGGTCGATGACCAGTCGGCCGCGCGCGTCCCCGTACAGCCCGAAGTTGGCCGCGTGGGCGTCCCCGCAGATCTGCGCGCCGATCCCGGTCACGGGCCCACCGGAGAGGTCGTGGGCCATCAGCCCCGCCGCCCCGCGCAGGAACGTGAAGGGGTTGGCGGCCATCCGGCCCACCCGTATCGGAGCGAGCTCGGCGACCCGCCCGACGTTGGACTCCTCCACCGCCCGCACCGCGTCCGGACGGTCGGCCGGTGCCTCGAACCGCGCGTGCACCGACCGGGGCACCAGCGCACGCAGCGCCTTGCCCGCCTCCCGGGGCGAACCGGCGGCCGACCCGACGGCCTTCGACGACCCCGCGGCTTGCCGCGCGGCGAACCCCTCGACCACAGGGATCCGTACCTTCGGCTCCGATCCCACGCCCTGCTGCTGCGCTACCGCCGTCATGCGCCCCGCCCCCTGATCGCCATCGGATTTCGGCCCGACCGTATCTAGAGCCCGGCGTCCCTGGCCAGCAGGGCCGCCTGCACCCGGTTCTCGCATTCCAGTTTCGCCAGGATCCGGCTCACGTACGTCTTCACCGTGGCCTCGCTCATGTGCAGCCGCCGTCCCGCGTCCGCGTTCGACAGCCCCTCCCCCAGCAGCGCCAGCACCCCGCGCTCGCGCTCGCTCAGTTCGGCCACCCGGCGGCGTGCCTCCTCCTCGCGGCCGGCGCCCCGGCCGGAGGCGATCTGGTCCACCACGTGCCGGGTCGCCGCCGGGGAGAGGTACGCGTCCCCGGCCGCGGCCGCCCGCACGGCGCCGATGAGTTCCCCGGGCGCCGAGTCCTTCAGCAGGAACCCGGCGCCGCCGCCGCTCAGCGCCCGCAGCACGTTCTCCTTCTCCCCGAAGGTGGTCAGGATCAGTGCCCGCACTTCGGGGACCGCCCGGCCGAGCTCGGCCAGGGCCGTCAGCCCGTCCATCACCGGCATCTGGATGTCCAGCAGCACCACGTCCGGGGCGTGTGCCCGGGACAGTTCCACCGCCTCCCGGCCGTTCGCCGCCTCGGCGACGACCTCGATGTCCGCCGCCGAGGTCAGGATCATCCTGATCCCGGCCCGGATCAGCGGTTCGTCGTCAGCGATCACCACGCGGATCACCTTGGCTGTCACCCCTGCTCCTACTGCTTGGCCTGGTACGCCTGCTTCTCGACGAGCTTGCCGTCCTTGAAGCAGAACCGGAAAACGCTGTCGCTGCCCCACTCCTCGGTGCCGTCCTCCGCGAGCAGGGCCAGACAGGTGGCGCCCTGCGGACGCGGCGGCCCCTTCCGGTCGAGTCCCTCGGTCAGGATGCTGTCCCCGCTGGGCAGCCGCGACCGTACCGTGCCCTCCGCTTCGCCCACCTGGATGCCGTCGTAGTCGTCCCGGCTGATCGTCGCGTCGCTCACCGAGCCGATGAGCAGCGCCACCGCGGCCCCGATCACGATCAGCAGCACCACCACGGCCGCGACCGCGATCCCGCAGCCCATCGCCACTCCCCCGGAGCGGGTGCCCCCGCTCAGCAGCTTCCGGTCGATCACGGCCCAGTCCACCGGCTCCGGGGCGCCGCCGCCCAGGCGGGCCCGCAGCTGCTGACCGAAGTCGTCGGCGACCCCGCCCGCTCCGCTCTCCTCGGCTCCGGTGATCTCGGCCCCGGCCGGCTCGGTGCCGTACGGGAGCACCCCGGCGACCCGGAACCCGCCCCCGTCCACGGCTCCCGCGTAGACCATGCCGCCGACCAGCCGGGCCCGTTCGCGCAGACCGGTCAGCCCCTGCCCGCCGGACACCACCTCACCGGCGCCCGGGCCGGCCTCCGGGCCGTTGGCGATCTCCACCACCAGGGAGTCGTCCTCGTAGCGCAGTTCCACCGTGATCGGCGCACCCGGTGCGTGCTTGTAGGCGTTGGTCAGCGCCTCCTGTGCGATCCGGTACGCCGCGTGGTCGCACGCCGCGACCAGCGGCCTGGGCTGCCCCGCCGTGGTGAGGCGTACGTCCGTCCCCGCGCTCCGTGCCGACTCCACGATCCCGGCGATGCCCGCCACCCCGCGCGCGGCGGGCTGCGCCTCCTCCACCGGCCGGGGTGCCTCCACCCCGTCCCGCAGGATGCCGACGACCTCGCGCAGCTCGTGCATGGCAGCGACCGAGGCCTGGCGCAGGACTCCCACCGCCTCGCGCTGCCGGTCGGTCAGGACCGGGTCGACCTCCAGCGCACCGGTGTGCACCGAGATCAGTGCGAGCTGGTGGCCTAGGCTGTCGTGCATGTCCTGGGCGATGCGCTGGCGTTCGCGCAGCCGGGCCTGTCCCGCGACCATCGCCCGCTCGCGCAGCAGCTGGGCGTTGCGGTCCTGGAGGGCGCGCAGCAGGGTGTTGCGCTGGGACCAGTAGCGGCTGGCCAGACCGGGCATGACCACCATGGCCAGGAACATCAGCGTGCCGAAGACGGCGATGAGCAGCGGCCGCCCCTGCGACCACTCCCTGACCATGTTGAGGGCGATCGCCGCGACGAAGGCGGCGGTGAAGGCGCCGAGCGCCCGGCCGACGCCGACGATGCGCCGGCCCGCCGACCAGCCGAGCGGGATCGCCACGAGGAAGGCCCCGGGCAGGTACACGCCCACGGCCGAGCCTGCCACCAGCGTGAGCACGGGGAGCCGCCGCCGCAGCAGGGTCAGCAGCACCACGGCCACGGCACTGGCCAGCATCCGGGCCCCGGAGCCCTTGTCGAGTTCCTCGATCCCCAGCCCGAGCAGCACCAGCACCCCGGCCAGCGCCAGGTCCCCCGCCAGCATCCGCCGGGTCCAGGGCTCGGGCCCCTTCAGCCAGTCCCGGCCCGCACGCACCCTCGCCGTCACATCCACCCGCCCGACCCTAGACACCGCCCCGCCGCCGGACAGCCCACTTTCGTCGCGCCCTGCGCGACGAAAGTCTTCTGGCACAGCTCTGACCGTGGGTGGTATGGCCCGGGTGCGGCCCTTGCGCGCCTCCGGGGCAATGCCTCCGGCTTCTCCGGTACAGGCCGCCTTCCTCCGAAGGGGAATACTCCCCTACCTCTTTGGAGGCAGCATTCCGCCCGTCGGGCCGCTCTGCCTTGTGAGCCTCGTCTCTCCTACCTAAGGTCCTGCCATGACCAGAAGGAATGGATCACGCAGGGAAACCGGCGACAGCGAAGATCGGCGGGTGGAAGAGGCGTGCAGCTAGCGGAACTGAGCGCCGAGATCCACATACCCCTCCGTGTCCTCCAGCTTTATGTGCGCATGGGCCTGCTCCCCGCTCTTCCCGCGTACGACGAGTCCCATGTCCGCAGAGCCGTATTGGTCAGAACCCTGCTGGACGTCGGCGGTCTTTCCTATTCCTCCGCCCGCCGCGTGGTGCGGAAGATAGACATGTCGCCGCCGCCGATCGGTGAACTGTGCGGCACCATCCAGTACGCCCTGCCCTCGCCCGGCTCGGAGGCGCACGACCAGAATTGGGACCGGGCCCGGGAGCGTGTTCACGCACTGGCCCGGTCGCGGAACTGGCGGGTGAGTCCGGAGAATCCGGCGTGGCAGACCCTGACGCAGACTCTCGTCGCGGTGGAGTGGCTCGGACATGACGATCTGCTGCGTCTTCTGGACACTTATGCGGACGCCTTGGAACCGGTTGTGGCCGCCGAGGTCCGCCTCCTGCACGAACAGCCCGATCCGGAGAGCGCGGCCGCGCACATGGTGACGGGAACCGTTCTCGGGGACGTCGCATTTTCCGCACTGCGCCGTCTTATCCACGAGCACGCTTCCTCCCAAGAACCGTCCGAATGTCCGTAACTGCAACTACCGTCCAGTAAGTACCTTAAGGTTGACGCCCCTACTGTTGACGTGCATGCTGTTTGGTGATCACTGGAGCCCCCTCCTTCAGACTGAACGACCGCAAGGGGAGGGCGACTTCGGGCTACAGCAAGGGCGGGGGATCTTGCGGTACAACCCAGACGGACACGGGATCGAAACACCACACGACACGGGAGAAGGGGGGGTGGGCTTAGCAAAGAAACTCCAGGACCAGCTGCCGGAATTACTTGAGGATTACCGAGACACCCTGGTCGAGCATCACAATCCATTAGGCTCGAATCCAGAAGCATGGGCCACCTGCAGAGAACAAGCCCAGCACATTCTCGCCGAATGCCTCCGCGCGATGGAAGACGGCACCGAGGAACCGCTCGACACCCATCTCATCGCGAAAACCCGAAGGCTCAGCGGCGCCCGCATCTCGCAGGGAATCGCACCCATCCATTCGGTGCGCGCCGGGGCCCTGCTCTTCCAGGTCGCCACGAGCCACCTCATCCGGATCGCTTCGGGCCGGCCGGACGACCAGACCTGCCTGATGAAGATCCTGCCCGTGCTGCAGTCGTCGATCACCCAGCGGCTGGAAGCCGGCTCCACCGGGCACGACCTCTTCCTGCTCGACGTCGTACGCGATGCCACCCGGCACGGCCGCGACGGCATGGCCCGCGAGATCCACGACCGCATCGGCAGCTCCGCCAGCCTCGCCCTGCGCCAGCTGGAGCTCTACGAGCTCACCCGGCAGCCCTCGGGAACGGACACCAGGCTGGAGGCCCTGAAGCAGGCCATCCTGGAGACGCTGTACACCACGCGGGACATCGTGACGGACCTGCGGACCCGGGCCGAAGCCACCCAGTCCCTCTACGTCTCGCTCTCCGCCTTCGTCACCGCCATGGCCATGGAAGACCTGCGGGTCGACATCCACGTGACCGATCCGGGTGACCTCCTGCCGGACGAACTGACCGAAGACCTGTACCTCATGCTCCGCGAATGCCTGCGCAACGCCTTCACCCACTCCCGCGCCTCCCGGATCGACATGGCGGTCCGCGTCGAGGCGGGCCGGGTCGACGCATCGGTGCGGGACGACGGCAAGGGCTTCGACCCGCACGCCCAGCAGCGGGGAAACGGGCTGTCCTCCCTGACCGAGCGCACCAAACTGCTGGGCGGCCGGCTCACCATCGACAGCTCTCCGGGGCAGGGGGCGGCGATCACGCTGTCCATCCCCTTCGACACGGAGAACCATGCACACGCCAACTGAGCCGCGCCCGGCCGCCGAGCCCCTCCGCATCATCGCCGTCGACGACCACTCACTGCTCCGCCGGGCCCTGTGCGAGCTGATCGATTCGGAGGACGACCTCACCGTCGTCGCCGATACCGACACCTCCGAGGGACTGGCCGAGCTCGTGGAACGCACCAGGCCCCACGTGGTCCTCCTCGACGTGGAGATGCCGGGTCACCACGCACCCACCGTGGTGCGCGCCCTGACCACCCGCTTCCCCCAGCTGCACGTACTGATCCTGACCATGCACAGCGACGCCCAGCTGGTGCAGGAACTGCTCGCCCACGGAGCCCGCGGCTACCTGCACAAGAGCGTCCCGCGCGAATCGCTGCTCGCGGCGCTGCGCAACACCGCCACCCGCGATCCGCACGTCACGATCGCCCTGCCGAGCAGCGGCGTTCCCACCGTCGGATTCAGCACCTCGCACCAGACGCTCTCGCCGCGCGAACGCGAGGTGCTCACGTTCGTCGCCGCCGCCCTCAGCAACCGGCAGATCGCCGTCCGGCTGCGCATCACCGAGGGCACCGTGAAGCGGCACCTGCGCAACGTATTCGAGAAACTCGGCGCCATCTCACGTATCGACGCGGCGAACAAGGCAATTGATGCGCGGCTCATCAGGAGGCCGGGGCCGCAGGACGGGCCGGGCGCTGGAAGGGGATAGCACCAAAGTTTGCACAACAGGCCCGCCCGTATGTCTCTTTGAGAGTATCCGGGTTACTCCCAGCGGGTCTGCCCCGGGGTTGGGGCATTCAAATATATTCGAGCCATGTCGACAAAGACGCCCATAATCTCCGATGGAATTGAGCGTTCCACAAGACCGGTATCTCCATCGTCCGTTTCCCTGAAATGGGTCCGGGTCCTGCTGCTCTGCTTCCAGGAATCCCGGGTAGCGGTGCAGGCAATTTTCCTGATGCGCTTCCTGCTGGCCGCCACGGCCGGCGCCACGTCCTATCTGACGCTGCCCCCGACCCTGTTCGGCGGGGCCGGCATCTGGCTGCTGGCCGCGACGTCCGTCTACCTCTTCAACGGGGTGACGGACGTCGACGAGGACCGGGCCAACGGCTCCACCCGCCCCATCGGACGCGGCGCGCTGTCACCCGCCGACGCCCGTCGTACCGCGCAGGTGATGGCCGCGGTGGCGCTGACCGGCGGGGCGTGGATCGGCCCGGCGATGCTCACGGCGACCGCGTGCATGCTCCTCCTCGGCTTCTTCTACTCCGCTCCCGGCATCGCCCTCAAGACCAGCACCCCCGGCACCATGGCCACCGTGATCGTCAGCGGCGGCCTCACCTACACCGCCGGCATCGTGTGTTCCGGGAGCCCCGTCTCGCCGTCGCTGATCGCCTTCTGCACCGCGACGTGCCTGTGGATGGGGCTGGTCGGGGCCGTCACGAAGGACTTCTCCGACGCCGCGGGCGACGCCCGGCACGGCCGCCGCAACTGGACGGTCCTGTGGGGGTACGCCAGGACGGCGGCCGTCGTCTCGCTGAGCGCCGTGACGGTGGGGGCGGGGCTGCTGCTGTCCGCCCTGCTGCTGTCCGCGCCGCAGCTGCTGGCCCCCGCGTTCGTCCTGCTCGGCGGGGCGCTGGCACTGGCGGCCGCGGCGCTCACGGGACACGCGGACCACTCGCGCTCCCGGCGCAGGCTGCCCTACCGGATGTTCATGGTCACGCAGTACGCGGCGCATCTCGTCGCTTTCGCCCAGCCCATCGGCTGAACGACAACGGGGGAACCACAGTGAGGCACAGTCAGATACGTCCCCGGGCATCGGCCCGCCCGGACGAGCGAACCGGCGCCGCCATGAGCCACGACGGTTTCGGCATCCGCATCCTCGGCCCGCTGGAGGCCGTCAACGGCCCCTCGGCGCACCGCCCGCGCGGGCCCAAGGTACGCAAACTGCTCGCCCTCCTGGCCGTCCGCGCCGGGGACATCGTCGAGGTGGACACGCTCGTCGAGGAGCTGTGGGACGGATCGCCGCCGCCCACCGCGGTCAGCACGGTCCGTACGCACGTCTACCACCTGCGCCAGGAGCTGGGACGGGAGCTGGGCGACACCGACGTCCGCCGCGTCATCACCACCGAGGGCACGGGGTACGCGCTGTGCCTGGCCCCCGGCCGGCTGGACCTGGAGCAGTTCACCCAGCTGTACGGACAGGCCCGCACCGACCTGCGCGCCGGCAACGCCGAAGCCGCGCTGGAACGGCTGGACACCGCGCTCGGCCTCTGGCGGGGGCGCGCCCTGGCCGATGTGAGCCGGGGCCGCGTACTGACCGGACACGGCGCCCGGATCGAGGAACTGCGCTCGCGGGCCCAGCAGTTGTGGGTGGAGGTCATCATGATCCTGGGCCGCCACGGGGAGGTCGTACCGGAACTGCTGCGGCTGGTCGCGGTGGATCCGCTGAACGAATGGCTGCACGCCCGCCTCATAGACGCCCTGTACCGCAGCGGCCGCCGGGGCGACGCCCTGCGCGCCTTCCACCACGTACGCAACGTACTGGCCGAGGAGTTGGGCCTGGAGCCCTCCGACGACCTGCGCCGCCTCCAGCACCACATCCTGGCCGGCGGAGCGGCCGCGTGAGCATCCGGATCTGGACCGTCCCCACCGCCGACGCGGCGGCCTGGGCGCCGTACGAGGAGGCGTACGCGGTGATGGACGCCCGGGAGCGGCACCGGCTGGCCCGCTTCGGCCGCGCCACCGACCGGCTGCGTTACCTGGCCATCCACCACGTCTACCGCAGCCTGCTCGGGCGGGAACTCGGCATCCACCCGGCCGAGGTGGCCTTCCGCCGGTCCTGCGCCCGCTGCGAGAGCCGGGAGCACGGCCGACCGGTGCCCTACGCACCGGACGGGACCACCCTGTCGGTGAGCCTGTCCCATTCGGCGGCGTACGCGGTCGTCGCGATCGGCGACAGCCCGGACGTCCCGGTCGGAGTCGACATCGAGCGGGTGCGGCCGCACATGGACTGGAGCCGCATCCCCTGCGTCCAGGGCGTGCGCACGACCCACGGCTTCGAGCAGTGGACACGGGCCGAGGCGCTCGTGAAGGCGGCGGGCACCGGCCTGGAGGCCGACCCGCCCCGCTACACCGGGCACGCCTTCGGGCCCTGGCGGGCCGCCCTCGTCCCGGGCTCGGCCCGGGACTGGTACGTGCGCAGCATCCGCTCCCCCGAGGGGTACGCCGCTTCGGTGGCGTCCGCGAGCGCGGACGCACGGGTCACCGTCGCACCGTGGCGGCCCTGACGGCCGGAAGCGGGACACAGCAGGAAGGAGGGCGGCCCCCGGGAAGTTCCGGGGGCCGCCCTCCTGTCGTTTGTCGGGCGGGCCGCCGCTAGGTCGTCTCTTTCGGATCTTGTCGGCCGAGTCCGCGGCGTCTGGTGCCGTGCCTGGGCGTGCTGTCGGGGCGTTCTCGTAC
>NZ_JBHXKA010000093.1:17149-32608 GCF_042722885.1 Streptomyces sp. NPDC058401 | reverse complement strand
GGTCCGGGTTCGCCATCCCCCGCCCCACGACCTGAAGTCTGGAGGAGACTCCAACGCCTGTGCCCCGGTTACAAGCTCGTGATCACAAGCGCGAGGCGATGTCGGCAATCGCTGTGGCAACGGCTGCTGCACTCGGAAGAGTGTTCCCGATGCTCTCCAACGCAGCACGAACACGGCCGACCTCACGCTCGGCAGGTGGCAGAACCATTTCGCCCTCCACCTCCGCCGCATCCCTCTCCAGTCGACGACGGGCACCCTCAGGCAAGGTGCTGCCCATCTCCGTCACAAGCTGGACAAGCCGTTCCACCAGCGCCGCATCAGTCGGCGAGGAGATAGCCTGCTGCCCCTGGACGCCCCCCATGTTCACGACCGGGTTGGCCATGGTCGATGCGTCTCCGGTCTGCATTTGGCCCACAGCTCCGGCAATGTGAATATTCGGCTTTTCGTTTGCCATGTCTCTTGCGTCCCCTCCGTGATGATCGAGACAGCGGCGCCCCTTGGTGGTCAGCCGGAGAGACTGTCCAACGATCTCAACCAGTTCTCTATCGCGAGCCATTGCTACGGCGTTCTCAATCTCCAGCCAGGAAATCGCAACACCGTCCAGCGGGTAGAACTCCAGCGCAGGGCCGTACGCTTTCTCGGTTTGAATCCGCTTCAGAGCGTCCTCGATGCTCGGACGTCGAAGCCAGCCGTTTTTGTAGACCCCCAGCTCGGGGTGTTCATCGTCCAGCCAGCGCATGAGATACGCCAGCACACGCCAGCGCCGGACACTCTCGTAGTTAGGCTCCGCCCTAGCCCGGATACGGTCATCGCGTGCTGCCTGCTCCTCACGCATCTCTGCCAGGATTTCTCGATCTTCTCTTTGTCTCTCTTCCTCATCAGCTATCGCGCGTCGACGGGCCTCCTCACGAGCACGCTTCTGTGCCTCCTGTGCCTCCTGCGCCTCCATGGCACGGCGCTCCCGAGCGATGCGGCGACGCTTCTCCCGCGGAGTCAAACTATGGAGCACCGCAATACCTACTGCCAGGGTCGGCACCCCGATCACCAGGGCGACGAGGCCGCCGATCAGTGGGAGGAACAGAGGATCGGTCAGCGGAGCAAACAAGTCCAGGGCAAGGTCCACGCAGGGAATCTAAAGCCCAGGACATGACGTCGGAAGATGCGAGTTCGCACCGAGCTCTGACCAGCAGAGGGCAATGACCTCACCCGGCATCAGCCCCGGGCGCTCTCACAGCGCGAACAGATCAGCTAGGTGACCGTTCCAACGAGATGAGGCTGTCCATCCTGGCAACTGCCCATCTCCAGGCCCGCCAGCTCGACCAGGGCCTCGAGTTGGGCTATCGCTCCGTAGACATCCTCGCCCGCGTCCAGTCGAGCCGGGCCAAGGACTACGTCCGCGAGTTCAACACCGCCCTCGCCCCCTGGCGCCGCGAGCCGGCCGTCCGCGAGTTCATCCACCGCACCCGCATTGAGCTCTCCATCGCCGCCTGACTGGTGGCGTTTTGGGCTTGTCCTGCCCGCAAAACGGGCAGGACAAGCCCAGGTGGCGGGACTACGAGCCGGGCTCGGGTGCTGGGCGCAAGGCCACCACCGGAGCTCGCCTGCGGCTTTGCTGACCACGGAGCTGATCGTTCTCAAGGGTGAGGACATTCACCACCCGGGCGAACATGTCGATCTCGGCGCTCTGTCGCTTGTTCTCCTCGAGCACCGCGGCAAGTCGCTCCTTGGTCTTCTTCAGCTCGTCCCTCAGCTTGCGCTCGCTGTCTGGGACCTGCCCTTGTGCTCGGACCCTCGCGTAGAACTCGTCCTTGAGGTCCGTGTGCCGGTGGGTGAGGACGTGGCGCTTCACGTCGGCCTCGGCGGCCAGCGCGAGGATGGTCAGGGCTCCGCCGGATCGCAGCGGGGTGCCTGCCAGCAGCCGGTCCATCGCGGCTCGGATACTCTCCCGCTCCTTGTCTAGGCTCACAGCTCGGCCCCCGATCCGGCGAGGACACGGTCGTTGTCGTGCTGGTCAGCGAGTTCGATCAGCCCTTGGGCTCGCTCCTGCATCCGGTCTGTCAGTGGTTCGGGGGCCAGTCCGGAGGAGGCTTGCCATTCCAGGTTGTCGGCGGCTTCCCTCAGCTGACGTGCATGGGTGTCGGTGCGGGCGATGTTCGCGCAGTTGAGCTTGCAGCGGTCCAGGCTCGGTGCTTCGTTCTTGCCGCCGCGGCCGGGGTGGCAGAGCGCTTTGGCGCGGTCGTAGTTGCAGAACAGGAAGGCCTCCTTGTTCTCGAAGACATTCAGGGTCGGGTCGGCCAGCAGGCTCCGGGCCTGGCGGACGGAGGTGATGATCCCGCCGAAGCGGTGATGCTCATGTGCTGCGGAATGGATCAGGCGCCTCGCGGCTGGGCCGGAGATGCCTTCGCCGTCCTGGATGGCCTCGTGGACCTCGCTGAGGTGTTCGGCGACGTTGCGGGCCGTCTCGAAGTCCAGCAGGTCGTGAATACCGCCACGCGAGCGCGAACCGTAGCCTTCACTGACGAGCGTGCGCATGTGCCCGTACTGGACTGCGAGAGCCACTAGGCCGCCGGGACGGCGGGCAATGTGCCAGGCCAGGGTCCGGCGGAAGCGGCTGGTGCCGATCGGGCCATGCGGGTCCTCCGGGATCATCTCCGCCTCGCGTCCCCGGCCCTCCGCGTGGGTGTTGACCCACTGGGTGAACCGCTCAATACGATTGTTGAGAGTGGAGAGTTGGAGCGACCGGCCACTTCGGCGCTCAGGTTGGCGCTTGTCGTGGGTTTCCGCGGCGAACAACAGACCACCGCCGCTGAACCGCTCCAGCACTCTCACGGCCCTCACGGCCTGCGGGACCGCAACCCAGGGCGCCTCGCGTACCACTCCGGCAGAGTCGTGATTGCCGTCCTCGTCGGTGGCGATCTTGAATATCCGCCCGTAGATGAGGTGCTTCTGAGGTGCCTCGGGTGGGCCTTCCGGGTCCGGGCAGCAACCACTTTGCAGGCCCAGGATCTCCCCGGTCCTCATCCCGGTCAGGTAGCAGAGGACGATGAGACACGCCGTGGTGAGATGCCGCACCAGCTTGTCGATGCCGTCGAAGGTGAACGGCTCGTGCCAGGGCTCGCCGCCCAGCGTGGCGGTGACTGGTGCATCGAGTTGGCACGGACCATGGTTCTGGGCGGTGTAGGCCCTCCAGTGTGGTTTGCGCATGACCTGGTGAACCTTCGGGCGTGGTGTCCCGGTGACTGCGGCCAGGAATATCCCCGCGCCGGCCAGCTGGTTCCCATTGCGGGCTGTCACCGGGACCGGCCGTCCCTCGGTTTCCAACCTCTCCAGGAATGCCTCGAGTGCGTCTCCGGAGTCGGGTAGCAGCGGGCCGTTCGCGGCATCGGCAGCCTTGATCAGGCGGCGGAACTCGTCGTGGGCGGTCAAGATGTCCTCGGCGTACTCCTCGACGAATCTCAGGGCCCAGACCAGCAGCGGCCCCATCGTCGCCGGAGTGATCGGCTCGGTGCTGTTCTCGCCTCCCAGGGGTGAGGCCGGTGGCAGGTAGTCATCCATGCCCTCAGCCACCCAGGGCGGCTCGACCATCTGATCTGACGGCTGCAGGAAGCTCCGTCCGTAGTAGTGCAGCCGGGCGAGCCCCGTCAGGTGACTCGATGCTGTGTTGCGGGCCAGGCCCCGGGTCTTGGCCAGGTAGAAGGCGAAGTCCGCCAAGTCCTCTGTGCCCAGGTCGGCAAGGCGGGTGATGCCCCGGCTATCCAGCCAGGCTGCGAACATCGCCCACTGGTTAACCGTCATCTTGATCCGGCCTGCGCTGAGCTTGGCTCGCATGGCGATGCCGTGCCGGGCCAGCTCCTGGTCCGGCAGCGGGTGGTTGATGAACGTCCAGGCGGCGAAACGGAACGTCTCTCTGAAGGTGTCGGAAAACCAATGCCAGCGGATGCAGTCGTCCGATGCGGACGGGTTCTGTGTCAGCGCCAGTACCGACCAGATGGGATCGCCGTAGCGGGGGACTGAGTCGCGGCGCCCTTCGGCCGCCCGATCGGGGTCGAACACGAACGTGTCGGCCGCTGGCGGTCTGAAGAGGGGGTTCAGGGCCAAGCTCATGCGTCGAACCCCCGCTTCAGCAGCTGGTCGATGACCTCGCGTTCGCGTTTGCTGGCCTTTTCCAACGCGTCGCTCCACTCGGTATCGGTGAAATCGGGGGCCTTCCGCAGATCTCGCAGCCGCATGTAGGGAGCCCGCCAGTCCTGGTCCCATACCTCTGGCGCGAGCACCGCCTTGAGCTCGTCCAACACATGCAGCAGATAGGCCAGCCGCGGCAGATGCCGAGGAGTGATCACGGCGTTCGGGCAGGCCGTACAGAGCAGGAACGAAGCCCGGCAGGACACGCCTTGTTCACCGAACGGGCTGTGTGTGTAGTCACTGCAGCTGGCAGTCGCCGTGTCCTGCCGTGTATCCGTGTCGGCCCGGCTGATCTGGGCCCTGAAGGACTCGTGGGCCGAGTCGATCGCATCCACGATCCCGTCGACGATCACTGGCTGTGCGGTGGCGTGCGTGCGTGGATCGGGCAGGACATAGACGGCATCGTGGGTGTCCTGGCTGTGCTGGGTGGGCTGGCGCTCATGCGCGATCACCACGGTCTTCCGCAGTCGCCTCAGATTGAGGGAGAGCCCATCGCCCAGTGACCGTCCCCAACCGCGTTGGGCACGGGCGTCGGCGCGGTGAAGAGGGCCATCGAACAGAGCGGCGATTCCCTCGCCGTAGGCGACCCGCCGCTGAGCCATCCGCCAGACGACCAGCCTGTCGGTGGGCGCCCCAAAATTCACCAGGGCCTCCCTTGCAGGAGCCGTGGCCTCAATCGCGTGTGTGATCAGCCGGCCAGGCGAGTCGGCGCCCCAGTCAGCCAGGTTCCGGCTCTCGTATCGATTGGTCTTGCCTCGGCGCCGCTTCTCCAGCTCGATCCGGTAGATGACCTGCCCCTCACCCGCGTCCGGCGTTGCCAGGGGAACCTTCATCTCCATGATCGATGTGGCATTCCAGCCATGCGCCGCGATCAACAGGGCCACCAGCGCGGATGCCTCTTCGGTGGTCATGAACAACCGCATCCAGGTGTCTTCGACCCGATCGCTCCCCATGGCCTCGGTGTAGCGAGAATCCGGCCGCTGGCGTCCCCGCCGGCTTATGTAGAACGGCGTCTCACCCGTGCGCATCAGGTGGTCCAGAGCCTTGCCCAGCAGCCAGTCCTTGGAGCCCTCTTCGAACCGACCCGCCCGCCAATCCTGGAGGTGCTTCCAGTTGGCTCGGATCCGGTGCAGAGCCTGACGGAACTTCTGCGTGGCAGCGAGCTTGATCCGGTCGAACTCATCGTCGGTATAGGCGAACTCCGTACTCGTCGGCTTCGGGATTCGCCTCTTCATCCGGTTCCGGGTCTCCTCGGGCACCTCGGGATGGGTCCTGAGCAACCGGGCCACCTTCCCGATCTGCCTTGCGCCTGCGGAATCCGGTGTCCTGCTCAATCTCCAAGCCGTCCAGATCTCCGGCGCCAAGTCACCCAGGAGCTCCGGCGTCTGGACCTGGTCGGCCAGGAAGTCGCTGAAGTAGCGCAAGACCCGCCAGGTCTCCTCACTGGACGGAATCCTCTTCCAAGCGCCCGTGGAGTCGCACTGAGCTGCGAAGACCTCCGCCAGCTCACGCTGAAGCCGCGGACCGACCGCCAGCTGGGCGAAGTCGTAACTGGCCTTCCCCACGCCGTCTTCGGCGGTGTGCCAAACCAGGAGTTCACCGGCCGCAAGCGGCGGCTTGCGGTGGTGCCCGGCGTCTCCGGGCAGGGAAGCGCGTCGTCCTCGTGTGCTCATATCAGTTCCTCGCTGTCCAGGACGCGCTCCGACATTTTCGCGATCCGGGACAGAAGCTCGTTGGTGCCCGGGTCGGCCTCGTCCATCAGCAGGGACCGAATCTGCAGGTCCGAGACGGGAGCGAGGTAGATCTTGCGAGTCGTTTCCTCGCTTGTGTGATCAAGTAGGTCCTTGACCATGCGCCAGGCGTCTCCGTAGAGCAGGCGGAAGTCCCGCCTCTCTTCCGGGGTAAGCCCGAACCGCTTGTCCAGTGCGTGCATCAGGGCGACCAGCATCTTCAGAGCGAAGGAATGCCTGGCCATGTGGGGTGTGAAGTAGGGCGGCTGAGCAACTTTGCCTTTCAAGACCTTCTGGCACCGTTGGGACGCAGCTCGGTAGACCGCTTCCCAGGAATGCGGCAGGAACGGCCTTCCGTCCTCCGACAGCCACAACCACAACGGCTCCAGGCCGCCGTCGCCCTCGGTGAACAAGCGCTGGCGTTCCTCGACGTCCAGGGAGGTCAGGTCCCGCTCGACCAGCCGTCCCTTCTCGTCCCGGATGTGCAGGATCGACCCGCGCCAGCCAGACCGGCTTTCCAGGACCCAGATGTCGTCCATCGCCTCGTAACGGCCCTTGGCCTGGGCTCTGCGGATCCCTGACCGCCGCGTTGTCCGCTCGTAGGCGGCAATTGACCGTAGATCCTCGAACGCAACATAGAAGGTTCGCTCACGCCGGCTCTTGGTAGCCGCCTTCCCCAAGCGACCGTCGAAGTACCGTTTCATGGTCTCGGCCAGGGCCGGAACCTCGAAGGTGAGCAAGGAAGCCCCCTCCGACAGTCGCATCCCCGACGAGAACAGCAGGTCGGAGTAGGCCGCGTTCCGGTCGTCATTACGGCCCCGAAAGGACGGATCGCGCCGCCCATCGGCGGTGTAGCCGCGCAGCCCCACGTCCCTCCACAACCGGTAGGCCCGGGGCGTCAGCCACTTCACATTGCTTGACCGCACGCCCTTTGCCAGCTGGGCCGGGACGCTCGCCGTCTCGCCGTTTCGGCCCATCACCTCGCGCATGAGGACCGGGTTCACCGCGACGTACTTCTTCGCTGTTGCCCACTTGTAGAGACGGGCCAACGCCGTGAGTTCGCGGTCCCACTTCGCACCACTGATCCGCCGGGGGTTCCGGGGAGACCAGCGCCGCCAGTCCTCAAAATCAAGCAGATCTTCAACCTCGGCGTCGCACCAGTTCTTGCCCCGCTGCCAGAGGAAGTTGAAGAACAGGCAGCAGTCCCCGGAGTAGTTCCGTCGTGTCGATCTCGCCAGGTGAGCGAACGCCGACCGCGACGTGTACAACGTCAGCCGCGGGTCCGCCTGGTGGTGCGGGTCCGTGAAGAACACGTCTCCGGGGTCGATCCGGGCGGCCTCCTCACGCGCATCAAGGTCAGCCCACGCCCGCAGCAACGGGTGATCACTCATAGCAGCGACATGCCGTCTCGTCACCCAGTGCACTTGCCACGTCTTACTCAACACAGCCCTCCCGCCCACAACACGAACTGATGCAACACGTTGATTCAATAGGGAAGTCCTCGCACTGGGTGTAGATCCAGTCGGGCGGCGGCCAGCCCTTGACCGTACGAGTGACCAGCGGCGGCCTCAGTACGGCGAGGAGCAGCACCACGGCCAGGGCGGGGGCGAGCCATCGCCCACGGCCGAACCGCCTGCCGAGCACCACCACCGCGCAGGTGGCCGCGCCGAGCAGCAACCCTCCGCCCACCCCGCCGGGCCAGCCCAGCTCCGCCCCGGGCAGTCCCGCCCCGCCCCGGGCCACCGCGGCGATCCACCCGGCGGGCACGCCCGCGCACCGGGCCAGCAGCTCGGCCACCGGCCGGCACACCGGGGCCGCCGCCAGCGCGGCGAACCCCAGGACGGTCGCCGGTCCCGCCGCCAGCTCGGCCAGCAGGTTGCAGGGCACCGCCACCAGGCTCACCCGGGCCGACAGCACCGCGACGACCGGCGCGCACACCGCCTGGGCCGCCGCCGCGGCCGCCAGTGCCTCGGCCAACCGGGGCCGCATCCCGCGCCGCTGCAGGGCCCCGCTCCACCGGGGAGCCAGCGTCAGCAGGGCCCCGGTGGCCAGGACGGAGAGCAGGAAGCCGTAGCTCCGGGCCAGCCAGGGGTCGTAGAGCACCAGCAGCAGGACGGCGGCGGCCAGTGCCGGGATCAGGGATCTGCGCCGCCCGGTGGCGATGGCCAGCAGGGTGACAGAGCCGCAGGCCGCCGCCCGCAGCACGCTGGGCTCGGGGCGGCACACCACCACGAAGGCCAGGGTCAGGGCCGCCCCGCACAGGGCCGTCGCCCGCAGCGAGAGCCCCAGCCGCGGCGCCAGCCCGCCCCGCTCGGCCCGCTGCGCGCGGGCCGGGGCTCCGATGAGCAGGAAGAGGACCACGGTCAGGTTGGAGCCGGAGACGGCCAGCAGGTGCAGCAGATCGGTGGCCCGGAAGGCGTCGTGCAGGTCGGGCTCCACCCGGGAGGTGTCCCCGACCACCAGCCCGGGCAGCAGGGCCCTGGCGTCCGGTGCCAGCCCGTCGGTGACCTCGCGCAGCCCGGCCCGCAGCCGCCCGGCGATCCGCTGCACGGTGTCCGGACCGCCGGTCACCCGCGGCGGGGCGTCCCCGGCCGGCCGGAGCAGGGCGACGGCCCGCTCCCCGCTCCGCGCCGGGGCCAGCCGGGCCACCACCGCGACCCGCATGGAGGGCTGCAACCGGGCCCACCCCGGATGTCCGGCGAGCACCCGCACCGGGGTCGACACCCGGGTCCGGGCACCGTCGGGCCCGGTCACCCCGGTCACCACCGCGTCGAGCAGCACCACCGGCGGCCCGCTCCCGGTCCGGGCCGTCCGCGGATCGGAGTCCACGGTGAGATCCGCGAGCACCCTGGCCTGGTCCCGGGCCAGCTCCGGGACCGGCCCGGCCCTCGCCTCGGCCCGCTGGAGCCCCGCCACCCCGGCCCCGGCGGCCGCGCACAGCAGGACCGCCGCCACGGCCGTGCGGACCGGCGCGGAGCGCCTGCGGCCGGCCAGCATCAGCAGCCCGGCCGCACCCACCCCGAGCCCCGCCGCCGCGACGCTCGCCCCGACGGATACTCCGAGCCCCACGGCGGCCGCCCCCCAGACGGCGAGCGCGGGCCCCACCAGCCGCAAATCGACCGGCCCCACGTCCCCGGCCCCGGACTCCGGCCGCGCCGAACCTCCCTCACCCGCCCCCGGCCCGGCCGGACCCGGCCCCGGTCCCCCGTGCCGGTTCACGGCCGCACCAGCTCGCGCAGATCGGCGAACCGGCGCTCACCGATCCCGTTGACCTGCCGGAGCTCCTCCACGGAGCGGAAGCCCCCGCGCGCCGTGCGGAAGTCCACGATGTGCTGCGCGAGCACCGGGCCGACCCCCGGCAGGCCGTCCAGCTGCTCGGCCGTGGCCGTGCCGAGGCTCAGCGGGCCCGCGGCCGGGCCGCCCCGGCCCGTGGGCGCCGGCGGGGCGGGAGCGCCCACCAGTACCTGTTCGCCGTCCATCAGGACGCGGGCCCGGTTCAGGCCGGTGGTGTCCGTCCCGGGCCGCACTCCCCCGGCGGCGGCCAGGGCGTCCTCCACGCGCGAGCCGGCAGGCAGCTTGCGCACCCCCGGGTCCCGGACCTTGCCGCTGACGTCCACCAGGATGGGGCCGCCGCCGGGGCCCGCCCGCGCCACGGTCGGGGCCGGCAGGGCGGCTGCCGCGGGGGCCACCACGGCGGGTGCGGTCACCGGCCGGGGCCGGGCGGCCCCGTACTGCTGAGCGGCGAACCCGACGGCCACGACGAGCACCACCGAGACGGCTGCCACCGTGCGCGGCTCCACGCCGCAGCGGGTGTGCAGCCACAAGGGCAGCCGCTCCCGCACCGCGAGCCACCGCAAAGCCCCACCGGACACCTCCCGCCCCTCGGGCGGAACCACCGCCTCACCCCCGGCCGCCGCCTCACCCCGGGCAGGCTCCCCGGCCCGGCCCGCCGGATCGCCCCTACCCGCCGGATCGTGCCCGCCCGCCGGATCGTGCCCGCCCACCGGATTACGCCGGACCGACAGATCACGCCGGACCGGCGGATCCAGCAGGCCGGGCGGGTCCGGCCGGGCCGCACCCCCACCCCCGGGCTCCGGTCCGGCCGGGGCCTCCCCCACCGGCGGCGGAGCGCCCGGAGGACGGCCCGCTCCGAGCAGGGCCTCGGCCCGGCGCCGCACCGCCACGGGGTCGGGGCGGCCCGGCCGCTGTCCGCGGCGATGCCGCAGACGGCCGTCGGAGAGGCGGGAACGGCCGGGGCCACTGGTGGCGCCGGCGGGACCTGAAGTGCGTGTACGAAGAGTCATGCCACGACGTTAGGGCCGCTCCGCGACACGCGTTCGGAAGCTTCAATTCCGGTGGATGACCCGGGCCTTGTGGATATCTCCGTGACCCGATCCGGTGATCAGCGCGGGGAGACGACCGCCGCCAGCAACCCCGGTCCGGTGTGCGCCCCGATCACCGCGCCGACCTCGCTGACGTGCAGCTCGACCAGCCCGGGGATGCGCTCGCGAAGCCGCTGCGCCAGCTTCTCGGCGCGTTCCGGGGCCGCGAGGTGGTGCACGGCCACGTCGACGGGGCCGGAGCCGGCGCGCTCGACGGCCAGCTCTTCCAGGCGGGCTATGGCCTTGGAGGCCGTCCGCACCTTCTCCAGCATCTCGATCCGGCCGCCGTCCAGCGTCAGCAGCGGTTTGACCGCGAGCGCCGAGCCGAGCAGGGCCTGCGCGGCCCCGATGCGGCCGCCGCGGCGCAGGTAGTCGAGGGTGTCGACATAGAAGTACGCGGACATGCCCGCGGCCCGCTTCTCGGCGGCGGCCACGGCTTCGTCGAGGGAACCCCCGGCTTCGGCCACCTCCGCCGCGGCCAGCGCGCAGAAGCCGAGGGCCATGGCGACCATGCCGGTGTCGACGACGCGGACGGGCACCGGGGCGGTCTTCGCGGCGAGCACGGCGGCGTCGTAGGTGCCGGAGAACTCCGCCGACAGGTGCAGGCTGACGATGCCGGTCGCACCGGCCTCCACGGCCGCCCGGTAGGCCCGGACGAAGTCCTCGGGGCTGGGGCGGGAGGTGGTGACCGAGCGGCGCTTCTGCAGGGCCAGGGCCAGGCTCCTGGCGGAAATCTCGGTGCCCTCTTCCAGGGCCTCGTCGCCGAGGACCACGGTCAGCGGGACGGAGATGATTCCGTGCCGCGCCATGGCCGGTTGGGGCAGGTAGGCCGTGGAATCCGTGACGATCGCGACATGGCGGGACATGAGGCGGAGGTTACCGGCAGCGGGGGTGTTCCGGCAGCCCGGGTCCGTCGGCGGGCCTCCGGCCGCGGTTCCGGGTGGCCTCCGGCCCGCCATCCCGCCGGGCTGGGGCCGGGCACTGCGGGGCGAGGTCCCCTACCCGCCCTTCCACCGTTCCCAGGGCTCGGCCCTGACCCGGTCCTCAAGCGCCGGACGGGCTGAAAGATCCTGGGGCTCCGCCCCGGACCCCGGTCCTCAAGCGCCGGACGGCTGAAGAGACCAAGCGCCGGACGGGCTGGAAGGGGTGCTCAGGTCGTCGCCTCCGGGCGGCGGGTCTTCTGCCAGGGGTACTGGGGGGTCGGTGCGGGCTCCGTGAGGGCCGCCGGCTCCGGGGTGTTCCATGCGGGAGGCGTGGGGGTCGACTGGAGGAAGTCCTCGGCCGGGGTGCGGGACCAGTCCCGCAGGGCGCCCGATTCGACGTCGATCTGGGCCGCCAGATGCGACAGGTCGTCCTCCGCGAAGCGCCGGGCGCGGTCACGCGCCGCCCAGCGGAGCGAGTCCGACGCCTGCGTGATCTGCGCCGTGCGCTCCCGCAGGTCCGGCAGGACCGCCGCGATCCGCTGCCGGTCGGGCTCCGCCTCCAGGCGCTTCAGCTCGTCGTCGAGTTCGTGCCCGTGCGCGCTCAGCCGCTCGAACAGCCCGATCGACTCCTTCAGCGAGGCGTCCGTCTGGACCCCCTGGTACAGCGCCTGCTGCGTCGCCCGCATCGAGTTCCGCAGGTCGAGCCGGAGCGTGGCCAGCGCGCCCGGGACGCCGACCTGGCCGAAGCTGCGGGCCTTCAGGGTGGTGTCCTCCACCGTGCGGCGGGCCTGGGTGATGGTCCGGTCCACGCCGCGCGCGGTGGCTTTGACCACCTTGGTCGTCACGTAGACACCGAGCCCCAGGAAGGCGAACAGCAGCACCAGGGCCACGATGATAAAAGCCGCCTCCATGAGGGTCCCTTCCCCAGCCGATTACGTCCCTTCCACCGTAAACGCCACGGGCAGGCTGCGGGTTCCAATCGAACCCCCAACCTGCCCGTACGGGAATACCCCTAGACCGTCGGACGGATGTGCGTCAGACGGCGTCACCCGGAGACGTCAGACGACGATGTTCACCAGCTTCGGCGCGCGCACGATCACCTTGCGGATCTCCGCCCCGCCCAGCGCCGCCACGACCGTCTCGTCGCCCAGCGCCAGCTGCTCCAGCTCGGTGTCGGAGATGGCCGGGGACACCTCCAGGCGGGCCTTGACCTTGCCCTTGATCTGGACGACGCACGTGACGGTCTCGTCCACGACGTACGCCGGGTCCGCGACCGGGAAGTCCTGGTGGACGACCGATTCGGCGTGGCCCAGCCGCTGCCACAGCTCCTCGGCGATGTGCGGCGCCAGCGGGGCCACCAGCAGCACCAGCCGCTCCGCGACCGAACGCTCCAGCGGCCGGCCCGCCTTCGTCAGGGTGTTGTTCAGCTCGGTGATCTTCGCGATGGCGGTGTTGAACCGCAGTCCGGCCATGTCGCCGCCGACCCCGTCGATCGCCTTGTGCAGCGCGCGCAGGGTGGCCTCGTCCGGCTCCCCGTCGACGACCGTCACGGCGCCCGTCTCCTCGTCCACCACGTTGCGCCACAGGCGCTGCAGCAGCCGGTACTGGCCGACGACGGCACGGGTGTCCCAGGGACGCGAGACGTCCAGCGGGCCCATCGCCATCTCGTACAGGCGCAGGGTGTCCGCGCCGTACTCCTCGCAGATCTCGTCCGGGGTGACGGCGTTCTTCAGGGACTTGCCCATCTTGCCGTGCTCACGCTTGACCGGCTCGCCCTGGTAGAAGTAGCCGCCGTCGCGCTCCTCGACCTCGGCCGCCGGAACGTACACACCGCGCGAGTCGGTGTACGCGTACGCCTGGATCATGCCCTGGTTGAACAGCTTGTGGAACGGCTCCACCGAGGAGACGTGGCCCAGGTCGAACAGCACCTTGGACCAGAAGCGCGCGTACAGCAGGTGCAGCACCGCGTGCTCGGCGCCGCCCACGTACAGGTCGACGCCGCCGTGCGGCTGGCCCTCGCGCGGGCCCATCCAGTACTGCTCGATCTCCGGGTCGACCAGGGCCGAGCCGTTGTTCGGGTCCAGGTAGCGCAGCTCGTACCAGCAGGAGCCGGCCCAGTTCGGCATGGTGTTGGTCTCGCGCCGGTACGAACGCACCCCGCGCCCGTCGCCCAGGTCCAGCTCGACGTTCACCCATTCCTGGTTGCGCGACAGCGGGGTCTCCGGCTGGGAGGCCGCGTCGTCGGGCTCGAACGTGCGCGGCGAGTAGTCCTCGACCTCCGGCAGCTCCAGCGGCAGCATCGACTCGGGCAGCGGGTGGGCGACGCCGTCCTCGTCGTAGACGATCGGGAAGGGCTCGCCCCAGTAGCGCTGGCGGCTGAACAGCCAGTCGCGCAGCCGGAAGTTGACGGTCCCCTCGCCGATGCCGCGCCCGGTCAGCCAGTCGGTGATCGCGGCCTTGGCCTCGACCACGCCCAGGCCGTCCAGCGTGATGCCCTCGCCCGTGGAGTTGACGATCGTGCCGTCGTACGAGGAGAACGCGCCCTCCCACTCCAGCGGGTCGGCGTCACGGTCGTCCGTGGGCTGGACGACGCAGCGCATCGGCAGCTCGAAGGCGCGCGCGAACTCGAAGTCGCGGCCGTCGTGGGCCGGGACGGCCATGATCGCGCCGGTGCCGTAGCCCATCAGCACGTAGTCGGCGATGAAGACGGGCACCAGGTCGCCGCTGACCGGGTTGGTCGCGTACGCGCCGGTGAAGACGCCGGTCTTGTCCTTGGCCTCGGCCTGCCGCTCGACGTCCGACTTCGCGGCCGCCTGCTTGCGGTACGAGTCCACGGCCTCGGCGGGGGTCGCGTTGCCGCCGGTCCACAGCTGGTGGGTGCCTTCGGGCCACTCGGCCGGGACGATCTTCCCGACCAGCTCGTGCTCGGGGGCCAGCACCATGTAGGTGGCGCCGAACAGCGTGTCGGGGCGGGTGGTGAAGACGGTGATGGCCTCGCCGTCGCCGACCGCGAAGTCCGCGCGCGCGCCCTCGCTGCGGCCGATCCAGTTGCGCTGCTGCAGCTTGATGGCCTCGGGCCAGTCCAGCGCGTCCAGGTCGTCGATCAGGCGGTCGGCGTAGGCCGTGATCCGCATGTTCCACTGGCTCAGCTTGGACTTGAAGACGGGGAAGTTGCCGCGCTCGGACCGGCCGTCGGCGGTGACTTCCTCGTTGGCCAGCACGGTGCCCAGCCCGGGGCACCAGTTGACGGGCGCGTCCGAGGCGTAGGCCAGCCGGTACCCGTTCAGCACGTCGGCCCGCTCGCCCGCGCTCAGCGCGGCCCAGGAGGCCCCGCCGGGCAGCTCGCGGGAGCCGTCCTCGAAGGCGGCGACCAGCTCGGCGATGGGACGGGCCTTGGCGGCGTCCGCGTCGTACCAGGAGTTGTAGATCTGCAGGAAGATCCACTGGGTCCACTTGTAGTAGTCCGGGTCGATCGTCGCGAACGAGCGGCGCTTGTCGTGGCCCAGACCCAGCCGGCGCAGCTGGACCTTCATGTTCTCGATGTTCGCCTCGGTCGACACGCGCGGGTGCGTGCCGGTCTGCACGGCGTACTGCTCGGCCGGCAGGCCGAAGGCGTCGAAGCCCAGGGTGTGCAGGACGTTGTGGCCGGTCATCCGCTGGTGACGGGCGAAGACGTCGGTGGCGATGTACCCGAGCGGGTGGCCGACGTGCAGGCCCGCACCCGAGGGGTACGGGAACATGTCCATGATGAACTTCTTCGGGCGCGCCACGACCGCTGCGTCGCCGGCCAGGTCACCGGTCGGGTTCGGGGCCTCGTAAGTGCCCTGCGCGTCCCATACGTCCTGCCAGCGTGCCTCGATGTCGGCGGCCACGGCAGCCGTGTAACGGTGCGCCTCGGCCGCCTCGGGGGCCGGGGTGTTCGTCTCGCTCATGATTCCTGAAGCTCCATCGATCGTCTCTGCCGGTTCTGCTGCCCAAACGAAAAAACCCCTCGCACAGGAGGGGGCGCCGCGCCGGGCCGACCGCTTCGTGGGGTCGGAACTGTTCAGCGCGGCTCGGTAAGCAGAAGGCGTACGGCACGCATGGCGTCAGGGTACCGCAGCGGCCCCCAGCGGTGCTCTGCCCTTCCGGCCGGTGGACGCACGACGCGGCGCGGGGCGTGACGGGGCACGGGAGACGACGGGGCACAACGAGAAGCGGGGGCCCGGTGGACCGGGGAGAGGGCGATGCCGAAGGCCTCAA
>NZ_JBHXKA010000093.1:0-17139 GCF_042722885.1 Streptomyces sp. NPDC058401 | reverse complement strand
GGCTGGGTTTCGGTGGGGGAAAAACGATAGGGGGGCACCGTTTTCGGGTGGCCCGCTTCTTCTCCTGTGGAGCTATGGAGAATTGAACTCCAGACCTCCTGCATGCCATGCAGGCGCTCTACCAACTGAGCTATAGCCCCTCGTCCTACCTGCCGCTTCCTGGCCCGTTTCCGGTTCCCCTTGGCGACATCCCAAACATTACACGGTGATGGCCCTGGTCCAAAAATCGGTTTCCGCGGGTCCCGGGCCATGTCCGCTTCGTGGCAGTTCGTCACATATCCTGGCGAGCCGCACGTCCCTGCGTCACGCACGCGCGAACTGGTAGAACCGCTTCAGCGTGCAGTGCTCGTCGAGCAGCCGCCCGTAGATCGGCTCGCCCTCCAGCTCGCGGTACGTCTCGATCGGGTCGCCTTTTATGATCAGCGCCCGCGCGCATTCCTCGCACCAGTACTGGTAGTCGGGATTGACCGGCTCCATGTCCCGCACGATCGGCGTGCCGTTGTTGCACCAGTCGCACCGCCGCCGGTGTGCACCCATCCGTCAGCGACTCCCTCCCGCGTCGGGCCGTCGTG
Source organism: Streptomyces sp. NPDC058401 (assembly GCF_042722885.1). Lineage (NCBI taxonomy): Bacteria > Bacillati > Actinomycetota > Actinomycetes > Kitasatosporales > Streptomycetaceae > Streptomyces > Streptomyces sp. NPDC058401. The sequence continues at coordinate 16,567 of NZ_JBHXKA010000093.1, read as the reverse complement.
TCCCCCTCCGGCCGTCCGATTCTGCCATGCCGGTGCTCGCTCGGGCAGCTGTGGACAAAAGCAAAGATCCCGCCCCCTGTTGGGGACGGGATCTTGATTGTGGAGCTATGGAGAATTGAACTCCAGACCTCCTGCATGCCATGCAGGCGCTCTACCAACTGAGCTATAGCCCCGCTCTCCGCGACGCTCCCCCCGTTTCCGGTGTTCTGCGCTGCGAACAAGAAGAACTCTAGCCTGTGACCAGCCGGAAAGTGAAATCCGGGTGGGAGCCGCTCCGAGGTGGTCTCAGTCGTCGTCGCCGAGGACCGGTTCGGGCAGCGTGCCGGCGTTGTGTTCCATCAGCCGCCAGCCGCGCGCGCCCTCGCCCAGCACGGACCAGCAGCAGTTGGAGAGCCCGCCCAGGCCCTCCCAGTAGTACGACTCCAGGCCCAGCAGGCGCCCGATCGTCGTACGGATGGTGCCGCCGTGGCTGACCACAACGAGCGTGCCGCCGGGGGGCAGCCGGTCCGCGTGGTCCAGCACCACCGGCGCGGCCCGGTCGGCGACCTCGGTCTCCAGCTCGCCGCCACCGCGGCGGACCGCCTCGCCGCGCTTCCACGCCGCGTACTGGTCGCCGTACTTGTCCAGGATCTCGTCGTGCGTGAGGCCCTGCCATTCACCGGCGTACGTCTCGCGCAGCGCCTCGTCGTGCGTCACCGCCAGACCCGTGACGGCCGCCAGCTCGGCAGCCGTGGCGGCGGCGCGCATCAGGTCCGAGGCGATGATGGCGTCGGGCTTCAGCGAGGCGAGCAGCCGGGCGGCACGGCGCGCCTGCGCCACACCGGCCTCGGTCAGCTCGATGTCCGTGGAGCCCTGGAAGCGTCGCTCCAGGTTCCAGGAGGTCTGGCCGTGCCGCCACAGGACGATCTTGCGGCTGGTCCGGCCGTTGCCGCTGGTCGTACCGCCAGGGGTCGTACCGCCAGTGGTCGTGCCGCCAGGGGTCGTGCCTTCGTTGGTCGCGCTCAGAACAGATCACCGTCCAGATCGTCGTCGCCCTGCGCGGCGCGCAGCGCGGCGTACTCCTCGGCCTTGCCCTTGGTGAGCTTGGCGTCCTCGGGGAGGTCGATCTCGGGGCAGTCCTTCCACAGGCGCTCCAGCGCGTAGAAGACGCGCTCCTCGCTGTGCTGCACGTGGACGACGATGTCGATGTAGTCGAGCAGGATCCAGCGCGCGTCGCGGTCGCCTTCGCGGCGCACCGGCTTGGCGCCCAGCTCCTTCAGGAGCTTCTCCTCGATCTCGTCGACGATCGACTTGACCTGGCGGTCGTTGGGCGCCGAAGCGAGCAGGAAGGCGTCGGTGATCGACAGCACGTCGCTGACGTCGTACGCGATGATGTCGTGCGCGAGCCGGTCGGCCGCGGCCTGGGCGGCGGCGGTGATGAGCTCGATGGAGCGGTCCGTGGCGGTCACTGGCCATGCTTTCGGGTTGGCGGGCAGATCCTTACAAGGGTCTCATGTACCGCCGACGCCGCCCGCGCGCAGCGTGCCGCGCGGGCGGCGCCGTACCCGACGGGCGCCGCCGCCGTAGGCCGCAGTAGGCCTCGGAAGGGGTCAGGACGGTTTGTAATCCTTGCCCAGCGTCACCACGACGTCCGCGTTCACCGCGTTCTCGGCCTTCTTCACGGCCGTCTCGGGCAGCCCCAGCGTCTTGGCGACCTCGACCGCCTTGTCCCGCTGCGCGTCGTCCTGGTACGTGATCTGCGAGGCCGGAGCGGTCTTGTCGGCCTTGCCGCCGTCCACCAGCGTGTAGCCGCCGTTGAGCAGGGCCGCCTTCGCCGCCGTGTTCGTCTTGTCGTCGCCGGTCGCGTCCTTCAGGCCGACCCGCGGCAGGGCCCCGGGCTGGGCCTCCGTGACGGAGCCGCCGAGGACCTCCTTGACCACCTTCTTGTTGGCCTCGTCCGTGAGCCCGCCGTCCGCCTTCACCCCGAGCACGTCGGTGCGGTACGCGCCCACCTTGGCGTGCTCGCCGAGCTTGGACAGCAGCGCGCCCAGCGTCTGCGCGTTCAGCGCCGGGTCCAGGATCTGGCCGGTGGTCTCCACGGTCATCGCCGCCGACTTCGGATCGCCGGGCACCTTGCGCAGCAGGCCCAGCAGGACCTTGCCGAGCCGGTCCAGCTGCTTGGCCTCCGGCTCGCCCTGCGCCCGGTACGTGGCGTACGCGACGGCCATCGCACCGCTGAGGCTCTGCTTCGGGCCCTGGCCGACGGCGGGCACCTTCGCCGCGTCGTCCGCGGGGACGGCCACGTCGGTGTCGACCTCGATGCCGCCGACCAGCTCCACGAAGTTCTCCAGGAAGGGGGTGTCCAGCCGCCAGGTGCCGCCGATGCGGGTGCCGAAGACCGAGTCAAGGGATTCCCGTACGCCCAGGCCTCCGTCCTCGACGGCCTTGCCCAGCTGCGCGGTGGTGCCGTCGTCCTTGGTGACGTTCAGGGTGTTCGGCACCAGGACGGTGGCGCCCTGTTTGGTGGTCACGTTGTCGACGAGCAGCGCCGTGGAGGTGCCGCCCTTCTTGGTGTTGTGCAGGTGCACGACGATCATGTCGCGCTTCTGCGGACCCGTGGCGGACGCGCCGTTCGACGCCTTGCCGGGGCCCTCCAGGAACGGCAGCTTGCCCGCGTACCAGAGGTAGCCGAGGCCCGCGACGACGAAGAGGGCCAGGACGACGATCAGCGCCACCACCCGGTTGCGGCCCCGCCGGCGGGCCTCCTCGCGGCGCTCGGTCCGGCTCTCGGTGAAGGCGAGCCAGTCGATGACGTCCTCGGAGTCCTCGTCCGGCTGGTCGATGAAGGCGAACTGCTCGGTGCGGTACGAGGGGTCCTGGCCGGGCCCGCCCGGCCCGCCCGGCCCCTCCGCCCGGCGGGGCTCCGGGACCTGCGCCGCGGCGGGCCGGAACTCCGGCTCGGGCACGGGGGCCCGCAGGGGCGCCTGCGGCGGGGCCTCGGGGGCGGCCTGCTGCGGGATCCACTGCTGGGTGGCCTGGGTGTCGTACTGCGGGACGCCCTGGGTGTCGTACCCGTACTGCGGGGCCTGGGAGGCCGCCTGCTGCGGGTAGTGCGGCGGGGCCTGCTGCTGGGGCTGCGGGGAGTAGTACTGCTGGGGCTGCGGGGCCTGCTGCGCCTGCTGCTGGCCGTACCCCTGGTAGTCGTAGCCGTAGCCCTGCTCGTACTGCTGCTGCTCGTAGGGGGGCCCCGGGTCGGGTGCGGGCTGCGCGGGCACCTGGCCGTACACCGGCCGCCCGTACGCGTCGTAGCCGACGAGCTGCTGCTCCTGGCCGGCATACGGGTCGTACGGCTCGTGTCGGTCGTTCACCGCGGGGCCCCTCTCTCCGGAAGCTCAGGCTCCCCGGTACAGCTCACGCTTGTCGATGTAGCGGACCACGCCGTCGGGCACGAGGTACCAGACAGGATCCCCCTTGGCCACGCGGGCACGGCAGTCCGTGGACGAAATGGCCAGCGCCGGAACCTCCACGAGGGAGACGCCGCCCTCGGGCAGTCCGTCGTCGGTGAGCACGTGGCCCGGCCGGGTGACGCCGATGAAGTGCGCGAGGGCGAAGAGCTCCTCGGCGTTCCGCCAGGTCAGGATCTGCGCGAGGGCGTCGGCGCCGGTGATGAAGAAGAGGTCGGCGTCGTCGTTGAGGGCGCTCAGGTCCCTCAGGGTGTCGATCGTGTACGTCGGGCCGCCGCGGTCGATGTCGATGCGGCTCACCGAGAACTGCGGGTTCGAGGCGGTCGCGATGACCGTCATCAGATACCGGTCCTCGGCGGACGACACGGCCCGCTGCGACTTCTGCCACGGCTCGCCGGTCGGTACGAACATCACCTCGTCGAGGTGGAACAGCGCGGCCACCTCACTGGCGGCCACCAGGTGTCCGTGGTGGATCGGGTCGAATGTCCCGCCCATCACGCCGAGCCTGCGCTTGACCGGGCCGGTAGGCATTTCCTGCTCTCCCATGAGCGCAGAGCCTACTGGCCCGGTGGCGCGGCAGGGACCCGCCTACGGGCTCGTACTCGGCGTACCGGGCGTTCCGACTGCTCGGGGGTCTCGGGGCTTCAGCGGTCCCGGTTCAGGCGCGTGGTGACCCACAGCAGCAGGAGGAGGATGCCGAAGGCCGCGCCACCGGTCAGGTACGGGCTCAGGCTGTCGTGGTTGCCGCCGTGCTGCTCGGCTCCCTCGGAGGCGAGGACGACCAGGTTGTGGGCGGTGGAGGCGAGGCTCATCAGGCAGGTACCTATCGAGTCGGGGAGCGGGCGGAGACTTCGCTCACATCGTATGCGGGGGCCTGGGGCACGCTCACGTCGACTCAGGCGTTGGAGAGGATAGACGGGCGGGTGGCCGCACACACCAACGGGGAGGGCGCTATGACGGAGACCGGATTCGAGAAGGCACCGGCGCGGGACCGCAAGAGGTTCCCCGGTATTTCCTCACGGGCGTACGAGCATCCGGCGGACAGGTCCGCGCTCGTGGCCCTGCGCAAGCTGACCGGATTCGACACGGTCTTCAAGGCACTGAGCGGGCTGCTGCCGGAGCGCAGTCTGCGCCTGCTCTTCCTGTCGGACTCCGTACGGGTGGGCGAGACGCAGTTCCCGCACCTGCACGCGATGCTCCTGGACGCCTGTTACATCCTGGACCTGGAGAAGGTCCCGCAGATGTACGTGCAGCAGGACCCGAAGCCCAATGCCATGTGCATCGGGCTGGACGAGCCGATCATCGTGGTCACCACGGGCCTCGTCGAGCTGCTCGACGAGGAGGAGATGCGGGCGGTGGTGGGCCACGAGGTGGGCCACGCCCTGTCGGGGCACGCCGTGTACCGCACGATCCTGCTGTTCCTGACGACCCTGGCGCTCAAGATCGCGTGGATCCCGCTGGGCAACGTGGCGATCATGGGGCTCGTGACGGCGCTGCGCGAGTGGTTCCGCAAGTCGGAGCTGTCCGCGGACCGGGCGGGGCTGCTGGTGGGCCAGGACGTGCAGGCCTCGATGCGCGGGCTGATGAAGCTCGCGGGCGGCAACCACCTGCACGAGATGAACGTCGACGCGTTCCTCGCCCAGGCCGAGGAGTACGAGCAGGGCGGCGATCTGCGCGACTCCGTGCTGAAGATCCTCAACGTGCTGCCCCGGACGCACCCCTTCACCACGGTGCGCGCGGCCGAGCTGAAGAAGTGGTCGCAGAACCGGGACCACCAGCGGATCATGGACGGCCACTACCCGAAGCGCGAGGACGACAAGGACACCTCGGTGGCCGACTCCTTCCGGCAGTCCGCCGCGCACTACGCCGACACGGTCCGCACGAGCAAGGACCCGCTGCTGAAGCTGGTCGGCGACATCGCCGGCGGTACGGCGGACCTGGGCGGCAAGCTGCGGGACAAGTTCACCGGTGGTGCGGGCACGGGTACGGGCGGTGGCGGGAACACCGGCGGCGAGGACAAGGGCTCCGGCAAGGGCGGTACTACGGAGCAGGGCTGACGCCCTGCCCCGGGGCGGACGATGACGCCGGGGCCTGCGACTGCGGTGGCTCCGGCGTCTGCGGCGGTTCCGCGGCGGCCGTCGGTGCGAGCACCCCGCACAGCCCGGCCGTGCGGCGCGGACTGCCGCTGGCGTACGGGTCGGTCGCGGCCGGGCCGGTCGTGGTCGGCCCGGCGCCCGCCGTCAGCGGGCGGAAACCTCCGGCCGGGTCGGCGGAACAGGCCTGCGGGCCCGCCATCACGTAGGCCGAGACGAGCTCCGCCCGCCGGGCCGTGAGGTCGTCGCGGTCGAAGCGCAGCCGCAGCTCCCGGCGGACGGTGAAGAGCGAGGCCCCGTCCGCGGCGGCCGGCAGGCCGGTGGCCGGCCGCACGGCGTAGACGAAGGTGTGGTCGGTGGTCACTTCCAGTCCGTTCGGGGCCACCTCCGCCGCGGCGAGGACCCCGCTGACCCGGACCCGGGTGTCGGCCACCACGGCGGTCGCCGGGTCGAAGCGGACGAGCCAGCCGGTGATCGCGTGCCGCCCGTTGCCGGCGGGGGCGAGCATGCTCTGGTCGAACTGGGTCAGCTGGTCGGGGTCGAGCAGGACGCGCACCGGCCGCGAGGCCTCGCCCGACAGCACGTCGGGGTCCAGGGAGGACTGCACCAGGTAGTCCTTGGCGATGGTCAGCGCCGTCTGGACCTGCTCCTCGGTGAAGTGGCGGGTACGGCGCACGCCGGGGAAGGTGATCCCGGCCGCCCCGATGCGGTACTGGGCCGCCGGACTGTGCGCGTACAGGTCGGCGGGCTTGCCGCCCGGTACGGGCTCGGTGGGCGCGAGCGGGACGACGGTGCTGCTCATCGCCTGGGCCGGGTCCCCGGCGGGCGGCACGTAGGGGTTGCGCAGCCCCATGTAGACGGCGCCGGCGAGCGCCAGGGCAATGCACAGCACGATGATCCGGCCCTGCCGGGCCGCCCCGCCGCCCGAGCCGCCCCGGGATCCCGGATGGCCCGCGCCGGTCGACCAGATCGAGCGGCTCCGTACGGCGCGGGCGTGCTCGCCCATGCGCTCCTGTGCCGAGAACTCCTGGAGCCGGGCAGCCCGGACGAAGTCCTCGTCGAACACCACGGACCGGTACTCGTCGGACCGGAACTCGTCGTCGGCCCCGCCGGCACCCTCGGGGGTGCCGTTCGGCGGATCTCCTGGCATGGCCATCGCTTCTCCCCGCTGTCCCCGCTCCAGAGAAGCCCCCGGCTCCGGCGATGGGAGCGGGGTCGTACCTTCAGGGTTGGCGGCTGACGCGGTCCATAAACGCTCCGGCACCGGTGACTTCGCCCATCGGGGTGCTGGCGGGGGCCGGAGCCGGTTCCGCGTCGCTCGCCGCGCTGCGGTACACGGCGCTGAAGGCCAGCGCGATCATGCCGAGGCCCATCACGAAGGCGAGCACCCAGGCGACCGGGCGCAGCCACGGCGAGCGGCCGCGGTAGGGGCGCAGGCTGCCGCCGTAGGCCCCGTACGGGCCTTCCGCGGTGCCGGCTCCGTGGCCGTGGTCCCAGCCCGAGTCCTCGGAGTGGTAGCCGTCGCCGCCGTAGGCGTACGCGTCGTAGTCCTCGTCGCCCGTCCAGCCTCCGGCGAAGGCGGCGCGGGCGGCCTCGGCCGCCTCGGCGCGCGCCCGGTCGCCGGCCCGCTGGCGCTCCGCGGCGCTCGGTTCACGGATTTCGGCATTCCGGACGAAGTCCTCGTCGAACACCACGGAGGCGAAGTCCTTGTCCGCGCCTCCGCGGTCGTCTGCATGTTCTTCGGGGGTCCCGTCCTCCGGGAACGGCTTGCCCCCCACGTCGTCCGGCACGAGACCAGCGTAGACCTGAGGGACACCTTTGGGCAGGGTGTCGGCCGAAATCCGGCCACACCGTGTTCAGGGGCCGACTACCGTACGTGACCGTCGCCGGTGACGATGTACTTGGTCGAGGTGAGCTCGGGAAGCCCCATCGGGCCCCGGGCGTGCAGCTTCTGCGTGGAGATGCCGATCTCCGCGCCGAAGCCGAACTGACCACCGTCCGTGAACCGGGTGGAGGCATTCACGGCGACCGTGGTCGAGTCGACCAGCTGGGTGAAGAGGCGCGCGGCGGCCTGCGAGGTGGTGACGATCGCCTCGGTGTGCCCGGAGGTCCAGCGGCGGATGTGGGCGACGGCCTCGTCGAGGGAGTCCACGACACCGGCGGCGATGTCGTACGACAGGTACTCGGCGGCCCAGTCCTCGTCGGTGGCCGGGAGGGCGGTGACCTTCGAGTCCTCCGCGTACGCGAGCACCCGCGCGTCACCGTGGACGGTCACGCCGGCGTCGGCGAGGGCGTCCAGGGCCAGGGGCAGGAAGGCGTCGGCGATGTCCCGGTGGACGAGCAGGGTCTCCGCGGAGTTGCAGACGGAGGGGCGCTGGGCCTTGGAGTTGACGAGGATGTCCACGGCCATGGCCAGGTCGGCCTGGGCGTCCACGTAGACGTGGCAGTTGCCGGTACCGGTCTCGATGACCGGGACGATGGATTCCTCGACGACGGTCTTGATGAGCGAGGCGCCGCCGCGCGGGATGAGGACGTCGACGAGGCCGCGGGCGCGCATCAGCTCGCGGACGGAGTCGCGGGACTCGCCCGGTACGAGCTGGATCGCGTCGGCGGGGAGCCCGGCGGACACGACGGCGTCGCGCAGGATGGCGACGAGGGCGGTGTTGGAGGCGTAGGCCGAGGAGGAGCCGCGCAGGAGGACGGCGTTGCCGGACTTCAGGCAGAGGGCGGCGGCATCGACGGTGACGTTGGGGCGGGCCTCGTAGATGATGCCGACGACGCCGAGCGGGACGCGGATCTGGCGGAGGTCGATCCCGTTGGGGAGCGTGGAACCGCGGACGACCTCGCCGACCGGGTCGGGCAGGGCCGCGACGTCGCGGACGTCGGAGGCGATGGCCGCGATGCGGTCGGGGGTGAGGGTGAGACGGTCGATGACGGTCTCACTGGTCCCGGCGGCGGCCGCCTTCGCCGTGTCGACGGCGTTGGCCTCGACGATCTCGGCCGTACGGGCCTCCAGCGCGTCCGCGATGGCCAGCAGGGCCTTGTCCTTGGCGGACCGCGGGAGCGGGGCGATGGCCGCGGCGGCGGTGCGGGCCGCTTGCGCGGTGGCGATCACGGGCGAGGTCGTGGCATCGAGCGAGGTCATGCCGCCAGGGTAATCCCCGCCCAGCCCTGGCCCGATGGGGTTCCACCCCCCGAGACACCTTTTTGACGCGGCCCCCGCGCGGTGCGGCCCTGGCGGGGCTTACCGGCTTCGCGCCGCGGCGCCGGACTCCGTCCGGCGGTGGCCGGTCGGGGCTGCCGCCGCCGCCGTCCCGGCGTGGGCCCGGTGGGCGGGTGCGGGTGGGCTGCCCTGCGGGGCCGGGTCCCCTACCCGCCCTTCCACCGTTCCCCGGGCTCCGCCCGGACCCGCGCCTCAAACGCCGGCGGGGCTGGATATGGCCTGCCCCGGGCCGCATGTGCGCGGAGCGCCGAGTCGTGCGCGTGCCGCGTCTAATAGGGGTGCACGCCCATGGGGTGGGCCGGGGGTGGGCCGTAGCCCTCGGCCACGCGTTGGTGGTACGTGGCTCGGTCGATGACTTCGAGGCCGACGATCTCCCAGGGCGGGAGCTTCGCAGAGGAGCGGTGTTCACCCCAGAGCCGCAGGGCCACGGCCGCCGCGTCGTGGAGGTCGCGGGCTTCCTCCCAGTAGCGGATCTCCGCGTGGTCGTCGGCGTAGCGGCTGGTCAGCAGGAAGGGGTGGTCGTAGGCGAGCTGCTCCAGCCCGCGGCGTACGTCGCACAGCGGCGCGGGCTTCCCGGAGACGCTGAGGGTGATGTGCCACAGGCGGGAGGAGTCCTGTCCCTCCCCGGCCCCGCCGATGTCACCGTCCCCGGTGCCGACGCTGGTCAGCGCTCGTCTCACCAGCCGCCTCCTTGTCTGCGCTACGCGTGTCCGCCCCTCACAGTTGACCAGTCCTCGGCTCACCGCGCGGCGGTTTTACCGAACCTCAGCCCTGCAGCAGGACCAGATCGTCGCGGTGGACGACCTCCCGCTCGTACTCGGGTCCGAGTTCCCGCGCGAGCTCGCGCGTGGAGCGGCCGAGGAGCTGCGGGAGCTCCTTGGCGTCGAAGTTGACGAGGCCGCGCGCCACCGCCCGGCCGTCGGCCGCGCGCAGTTCCACGGGGTCCCCGGCGACGAAGTCGCCTTCGACCGCGGCGATGCCTGCGGGCAGCAGCGAGCTGCCGCGTTCGGTCACCGCGCGGACGGCTCCGTCGTCCAGGACGAGGTGTCCCTGCGGGGTGGAAGCGTGCTGGAGCCAGAGCAGCCGGTCGGTCGAGCGGCGTCCGGTGGAGTGGAAGAGGGTGCCGGTCGCCCGCCCGGCCAGTGCGTCCGCGGCCTGGCTGGACGAGGTGAGGACGACGGGGATGCCGGCTGCCGCGGCGATGCGCGCCGCTTCGACCTTGGTGGCCATGCCGCCGGTGCCGACGCCGGCCTTGCCGACGCTGCCGATGGTGACGTGGGCGATGTCCTCGGGGCCGCGCACCTCGTCGATGCGGCTGGTGCCGGGCTGGGACGGGTCCCCGTCGTAGAGGCCGTCGACGTCCGAGAGCAGGACGAGGAGGTCGGCGCGGACCAGGTGGGCCACGAGTGCGGCGAGGCGGTCGTTGTCGCCGAAGCGGATCTCGTCGGTGGCGACGGTGTCGTTCTCGTTGACGACGGGCAGCGCCCCCATGGCCAGGAGCTGGTCCAGGGTCCGGTAGGCGTTGCGGTAGTGCGCGCGCCGGCTCGTGTCGTCGGTGGTGAGCAGCACCTGGCCGACGCGGATGCCGTACCGGGCGAAGGAGGCCGTGTAGCGGGCGACGAGCAGGCCCTGGCCGACGCTGGCGGCGGCCTGCTGGCGGGCCAGGTCGGTGGGGCGGCGGCGCAGGCCGAGGGGGGAGAGTCCGGCGGCGATGGCTCCGCTGGAGACCAGGACGATCTCCTTCTCGCCGCCGCTGCGCGCCTTGGCCAGTACGTCGACCAGTGCGTCCACCCGGTCGGCGTCGAGTCCGCCGGCCGCCGTGGTCAGGGAGGAGGAGCCGACCTTGACCACGATCCTGCGCGCGTCGAGCACACCCTGCCTAGCCGCTGACACTTCTGTCCCCTGACCCTTGACCCTCGCCGAACAGGAACCTCTGGAACCTGCCGAACCTGCGAACCTGTCGAACCCGCCCGTTCAATCTACGGGGTGTGCGGGCGGGGACGCCCAGGGGTTTCAGACCGTGGACGCCCTGTGGGTCTGCTCCGGTTCCCCGGCCGCGCCGGAGGTCCCCGGAATGAGGATCTTGCGGGAGAGGACGAAGGTGAAGGGGATGGCCACGACGGCCGCGACCAGCGGGGCGATCTTGGTGTTCATGCCCGCCCAGCTCACCAGGGCGTACAGGCCTGCGGACTGGATCACGTAGTTCGTGATGTTGGTCAGCGGGAAGAGCAGGAACTTCTTCCAGGTCGGCCGGGTCCGGTAGGTGAAGTAGGTGTTCATGAAGAACGAGCCGACCATCGCCAGTACGAAGGCGAGGGAGTAGGCGGCGAAGTACGGCATCCACGGGTGCAGGACCAGGTAGAGGACGTAGAAGGTTCCGGTGTTGACCCCGCCCACGAGGCCGAACCGGATGATCTGCCCCAGCTTGGCCTTCCGGTCCGCGGCCCGGTCCGCGACCGGGTCCGTGGCCGCCTGTCCGTCCGGCTGTCCATCCGCCCGTCCGTCCGGCCGGCCGTTCTTCGTGCGTGACATCAGTTGCTTCGCTCCGCGATAACGGCCTGGGCCTCGGGCAGCAGCGCGTCCCGGACGTCGGTGGACGCGCCCGTCCGGTCGGCGCCGTGCGCCTCCTTCACCAGGAAGTGCGGCCGGCGCTTGGTTTCGTAGTAGATGCGGCCGATGTACTCGCCGATCAGTCCCAGCATGATCATCTGGACGCCGCCCAGACCCGCGATGAGCGCGACGATCGTGACGTAGCCCGGGGAGTCCACCCCGTTGGTCATCGCCATGACGGCGATCCACAGTGCGTAGAGGACCGTCAGGGCCACCAGCGACACGCCCGACCAGATGCCGATGCGCAGCGGCCGGTTGTTGAAGGAGATGAGCCCGTCCATGCCGTAGTTCAGCAGGGCGCCGAACTTCCACTTCGTCTCGCCGGCCTCGCGCTGCGCGTTGCGGTAGTCGAAGTGGACCGTGTCGAAGCCGATCCAGGAGAACAGGCCCTTGGAGAAGCGGTTGTACTCGGGCAGCGACAGCAGCGCGTCCACGGCCGGCCGCGACAGCAGCCGGAAGTCGCCGACGCCGTCGGTGAGCTCCACGTCGACCCAGCGGTTGATGCCCCGGTAGTAGAGGCGGCTCAGCACCGTGCGGAGCTTCTTGTCCCCTTCGCGGGTGCGGCGGGCGATGATCTGGTCGTGGCCCTGCCGGTAGTACTCGAGCATGGTGGCGATGAGCTCGGGCGGGTGCTGGAGGTCGGCGTCCATGATGACCACGGCGTCGCCGGTCGCCTCGCGCAGGCCGGCGAGCATGCCGGCCTCCTTGCCGAAGTTGCGGCTGAAGGAGACGTAGCGGGTGCGGTCGGCGTGCTGGGCCGCGATCTTGCGGAGCTTGCCGAGGGTCCCGTCGCGGCTGCCGTCGTCGACGTAGCAGACCTCGTACTCGACGGGCAGCGCGTCCAGGACCTTGCGGATCTCCGTGTCGAAGCTGTCGATGACGGCTTCCTCGTTGTAGCAAGGGACTACTACAGACAGCTTCATGAACACTTCCTGCGGTCCGAACGGGTGATTTACGGCGACCGGACCTGCCACTCACCTCTTCCTTAGAAGTATGCACGGCGGTGGTTGCCCTGCCGGGTGTCAGTGCGGCACACGGTAGCTTTGACGGGATAAGCGGAATGAATCAGAGGGATCGAGGTGCACGTGCCTGACGTCTCCGTGGTCGTCATCGTCTACAACGACGCAGAGCGTCTCCCGGCAGCCGTCCAGTCGGTTTTGGACCAGACCCTGCACGGGGTCGAAGTCGTGATCGTGGACGACTGCAGCAAGGACGGGTCCTACGCGGTCGCCCAGGAGCTCGAAACCGCGCATCCGGGAAGGGTGCGCGCCTTCCGGCTGCCGGAGAACAGCGGCGGCTGCGGTGCCCCGCGCAATCACGGCATCCAGCAGGCCACCGGTACCTACGTCATGTTCCTGGACAGCGACGACGTGCTGGAACGCAATGCCTGCCGCAACATGCTGGACGCCGCCGAGCGGACCGGCTCCGACCTGGTCTCGGGCATGTGCGTCCGGGTCCACCTCGACAGCCGTTGGGGCAAGACCACCGAGTGGTACCCGTGGATCTACGCGCGCACCCGCACGCTGGAGTCGATCACCGAGTACCCGGACCTGCTGGTCTACGACACCCTCTCCACGAACAAGTGCTACCGGCGCGCGTTCCTGCTGGAGCAGGGCCTGGAGTTCCCGGTCGGCATCCACTACGAGGACCTGCTCTTCTCCGCGCAGGCCTACGTCGCCGCCCGCCGCATCACGCTCATCCCGAACCACGTCTACTACTGGAACGTGATCGAGAAGGCTTCGGCGAAGTCGATCAGCAACCGGCGTCACGAGATCGAGAACTTCGTCCACCGGATGGAGATCCACCGCCGCGTCGACGAGCTGCTCGCCGCCAAGGGCCACGCGGAGATCAAGTCCGCGAAGGACGCCAAGTTCCTCAAGCACGACCTGGTGCTCCACCTGCGGGACCTGCCCCTGCTCGGTGACGCCTACCGCCAGGAGTTCGCCCGGCTGGCCAACGGCTATCTGGCGGGCATCGACCCGGCCGCGTACGACAACGTCAGCAACCTCCAGGCCATCTGCGCCTACCTGCTCGGCAAGGAGGACTGGGACAACCTCCTGCCCGCCGCCGACGCGATGACCAACCAGGGGCGGCTGACCTCCCCGCTCGCCGAGCGCGACGGGCGCGTCTACTGGTGCGAGCGGCACATCGACGGCCCCGACGCCGACGAGGCCCGGCGGATACTGGACGTCACCGACCAGGGCTACGCCGGTGCGCCGCTCACCTCCCTCACCCTGGGCAACCGCCTCACCGCGTACGAGGACGACGGCCGCGGCACGGTCACCCTGTCGGGTGCCGTGGTGAACCCGCTGGGCCGGATCCGCCCCGAAGCGGAGCTGAAGGCCTCGCTGGAGTTCCGGGCCCGCCGGCAGATCGGCGTCCGCTCCTTCAGCTTCCCGGTGGCAACCGTGCGCCACGCCGGTGACACGATCGAGTGGAAGGCCACGGCCGACGTCGGCAGCACGGTCCGCCCGCTCGGCATCATCGACGCGGTCTGGGACGTCCGCCTGAAGTTGACGGCCGGCAAGGACCGGCTCACCACCCGCGTCTCCGTCGGCGGTGTCGACCTGGAGAACGCCGCCCGGCTGCGCGTGCGCCCGAGGCTGACCCGGCTGGTCTCCGACCGCTTCGAGGCGGAGATGACCAAGAAGGGCAACCTCTCCTACGTCCTGACCGCCGAGGGCGCCGCCGCCGTGCGCACCCAGACGCTGATCAACAGCGCGATGCACGGCAAGGCCGCGGGCGTGGTCAAGCGGGGCCTGCGCAGGGCCCTGCGGGCCCGCCGCAACATCGGCTCGGGCGAGCAGAAGGTGAAGGTCTACCACGAGGTCTTCTCGAAGCTGCCGATCAAGAAGGGCACGGTCGTCTTCGAGAGCCACATGGGCAAGCAGTACAGCGACAGCCCGAAGGCGATCTACGAGGAACTGGTGCGCTCCGGCGTGCAGTTCGAGGCGATCTGGTCGTACGCGGGCGGCAGGCCCACCGGCTTCCCCAAGGAGGCCACCCTGGTGCGGCGTTGGAGCTGGGCCTACCTGCGGGCGCTGGCCCAGGCCGAGTTCTGGATCGACAACCAGGGCTTCCCGCTGGCGCTGGCCAAGCGCCCGGGCACCACGTACATCCAGACCTGGCACGGCTCGGCCCTGAAGCGGATGGGCTTCCACGAGCCCCGCACCAAGGCGCAGGACCGTGCGGGCCAGGCCCGGTTCCAGGCGGCGGTCGACCGCTTCGACCACTTCCTGATCCGTTCCGAGCACGATGCCCGCACCCTCGCCAAGGGCTTCCGGCTGCGTGACGAGGTGCTGCTGCGCACCGGCTACCCGCGCAACGACGCCCTGGTCGCGGCCCACCGCTCCGAGGCGAACAGCGGAGAGCGGGTCCGCGGCCCCCTGGCGGGCGAGTTCGGGATCGACCCGGAGAAGAAGGTGCTGCTGTACGCGCCGACCTTCCGGGCGAACGCGGACGGCGCGGTCGAGGGCTTCGAGTTCCCCTTCGACGTGGAGGAGTTCGCCGACCGGCTCGGCGACCGCTTCACCCTGCTGGTGCGCACGCACTACCTCAACAGCGTCACGCTGCCGCCGTCGGTGGCGGGCCGGGTCATCGACGTGTCCCGGCACCACGACATCACTCCGCTGCTGGCGCTCGCCGACGGGCTGATCACCGACTACTCGTCCGTGATGTTCGACTACGCAGTCCTGGACCGGCCGATGCTGTTCTTCGCGTACGACTACGAGAAGTACGCGACCGACATCCGCGGCACGTACTTCGACCTCAAGGAGAAGGCCCCGGGCCCGGTGGTCGCCACCGCGGACGAACTGCTCCAGGCCCTCGGCGCCTTCGACGAGGCGGATGCCAAGTACGCCGAGGCGCGCCAGCGTTTCCTCGCCGAGTTCGGCGAGTACGACCGCGGCGACGCGGCCCGCCGGATCGTCGAGAAGTTCTTCACCAGGAGCGGCAAGTGAGCCAGCAGACTTCCACCGCCCCGCACACCCCGGAAGCCCCGGAGGGGCCAGCCGGCGGCCGTGACGTCTTCCTCGTCTCCAACAGCGTGGACGAGCTCGGCGGCGTGACCACCTGGTCGCACCAGATGGCCCGGCTGTTCAGCGAGCGCGGACACCGGGTGCACGTCGTCGGCATCGCCCCCGTCGCCGAGGAGATCCGCCAGCAGCTCCCGGCGAACCTGCCCTACGCGGTGACCACGCTGTACGAGTCCCACCCGCCGGCGGCCCGCCGGCTGCACGGCATCAAGGGCCGGCTGAACGCACCCGAACGGCGCCGCCAGGCGGCCCGCCGGGCCAAGATGCGGGCCAAGGCGGACCAGCTGGGCGAGCTGCTGCGCGCGGCCCGTCCCGGCGCCGTGGTGATCGTCACCCAGGTCTGGGCGATGGAGTGGCTGGCCCTCGCCGACACCAAGGGCTGCACGGTCATCGGCATGAGCCACGAGTCCTTCGAGGCCAGCAACAAGTCCACCCGGGGCCAGCGGGTCCGCCGGTTCTACCGGGACGTCGACCGCATGCTCGTGCTGACCCCCGAGGACGCCGACCTCTGGATCCGCTCGGGCATGGAGAACGTGTCCAGCATGCCGAACCCGCTGCCGTTCATGCCCGACTCCCCCGCCCCGCGCACCGGGAAGGTCGTGGCGAGCGTCGGCCGCCTCGCCTTCGAGAAGGGCGTCGACCTGCTGCTCGACGCGTGGGCCGACGCCTCCCCGCACCACCCCGACTGGGTCCTGCGGATCTACGGGGCGGGCATGGAGGAGCCGACCCTGCGCGCGCACGCCGCCGGGCTCGGCCTGGAGGGCTCCGTGGAGTGGATGGGCAGCACCGGCGATGTGCTGGGCGCCCTGAACGGTGCCTCCGTCTTCGCCCAGGCCTCGCGCGCCGAGGGGTTCCCCATCACCCTGCTGGAGGCGATGGCCGCGGGCGTGCCGGTGGCCGCCTTCGACTGCGCGCCGGGCGTGCGGGAGATCGTGACGCACGGCGAGGACGGGCTGCTGGCCCGGCTCGGCAACACGATGGAGCTGGCGGGACACCTCGACCGGCTGATGGCCGACCGCGAACTGCGCGACCGGCTCGGCGACACCGCCTTCCGCAACGTGCAGCGGTACTCCAGCGCCGAGATCACCGACCGGTGGGAGGAGCTGTTCTCCTTCCTGGAGCGCTGAGCCCGACGCTCCACGTACGTACGTACGCACGTACGCA
>NZ_JBHXKA010000092.1:4811-32631 GCF_042722885.1 Streptomyces sp. NPDC058401 | reverse complement strand
CAGGATCAAACTCTCCATGAATGTTTACCCGTAATCGGGTGCACACGCACTTAGAGCGGGACAGTCATGTCGGAATAAGACCGACCGTCCACTGCGTCCTCGCTGTGTAATTGCCTGCAAGTGTCAGAGCCGAAGCTGCGACCTCACAGGTCTTTTTTCAAAGGAACCTCATCCACCGAAATGGACGGGGTATCAACTTTTTGGCGTTGATTTTTGGCACGCTGTTGAGTTCTCAAGGAACGGACGCTTCCTTTGTACTCACCCTCAGTAACAATTACTGGGGCTTTCCTCCGGGCGCTTCGTTTCGTTCTGTTCTTGCGTTTCAGACTCTATCAGAGTCCGTCTCGCTTGTTTTCCGCCTTCAAGGTCATTCGCTTTCGCGCTTTTCCCTTTCCGGCGAGTCCGACTCTATCAGTCCTTTTCCTTCTCTCTGACCACTCTCCGTTTTGCCGAATAGGCATGCGGAAAGAAGGAGAGATCAAGATCAGAACAAGAGAGAGGAGGAGTCCCGTCCATCAGCCGTTCGCGAAATGTTCACGCGGGGCTTCCTGGCGGGAGTCACGACAGTACAGGTCGGCCAGGGCCCAGGCAAATCGATTCAGGCGTATGGTCTAGTCCACCGGTCTAGTCCACTAGTCTCCGTGCCGAAGGACCAGTCCGGTTCGGGACCAACATCGGGCGAACCCGAACATCTTGTGACTTATCCTTCTGGAGAGTACGCCGTTCGCGACAGGTAGTGACGGCGACACGACGAAGCCCCACCCCTGGGAGGCCCCCATGACCAGCGTGACGTCCCCACTTGCCGGGACCGCCATCGGACTCGCGGCAGTGCCCGATCCGGTGTTCTCCGGCGCGATGGTGGGTCCGGGTACCGCCATTGATCCCGTGCGCGAGCCTTCGGCGGCGGTGTCGCCCGTAGACGGTGTGGTGGTCTCCCTGCACCCGCACGCGTATGTCGTCGTCGACAGCGAGGGCCACGGTGTCCTCACGCACCTGGGCATCGACACCGTTCAGCTCAACGGCGAGGGCTTCGAGCTGCTCGTCAACAAGGGCGACACCGTGACCCGTGGCCAGGAGGTCATTCGCTGGGACCCCGCGGCCGTCGAGGCTGCCGGCAAGTCCCCCATCTGCCCCGTCGTGGCGCTGGAAGCGACTGCCGACTCCCTCACTGGTGTCGTCGAGGCCGGAGACATGAAGGCCGGAGACGTTCTCTTCGGCTGGCAGTGACGTATCCGCCTGCTCGGGCGAACCGGACATCCAACGCGGCGGGTGGACCCGCCGCTCAATCGGAGACAGGTGAAATGGAGACAACGCTGCGAGGCGTCGGCGTGAGCCACGGTGTGGCGATCGGCGAGGTTCGGCACATGGGCACGGCGGTTCTCGAACCGCCGGCGAGGCAGATCACCGCGGACGAGGCGGAGCGCGAGCAGGGGCGCGCCCGTCAGGCCGTGGAAGCTGTCTCGGCCGACCTGATCGCCCGGGGCCAGCTGGCCGGTGGCGAGGCCCAGCACGTGCTCGAGGCCCAGGCGATGATCGCCACGGACCCCGAGCTCATGGCGGACGTCGACCGGCGCATCGCCGTCGGCAGCACCGCCGAGCGCGGTGTGTACGACGCGTTCGCCGCCTACCGTGACCTGCTCGCCGGTGCCGGTGAGTACATGGCCGGCCGCGTGGCCGACCTGGACGACGTGCGCAACCGCATCGTCGCGCGCCTGCTCGGCGTGCCGATGCCGGGTGTGCCCGACAGCGACGAGCCGTACGTGCTGATCGCGCGGGACCTGGCTCCCGCCGACACCGCTCTGCTCGACCCGGCGCTGGTCCTCGGTTTCGTGACCGAGGAAGGCGGCCCGACCAGCCACAGCGCGATCCTCGCGCGGGCGCTGGGCGTGCCGGCCATCGTCGCGCTGCCGGGTGCGGGCGAGATCGCCGAGGGCACGGTCATCGCCGTCGACGGCAGCACCGGCGACCTGTTCGTGGAGCCGAGTGCGGCGAAGCGGGCCGAGCTGGAGGCCGCGGCCGCCGAGCGCAAGGCCGCTCTCACCGCGTCTTCCGGTCCGGGCGCCACGTCCGACGGCCACAAGGTGCCGCTGCTCGCCAACATCGGCGGTCCGGCTGACGTGCCGGCGGCCGTCGATGCCGGGGCCGAGGGTGTGGGCCTGTTCCGCACCGAGTTCCTCTTCCTGGACGACAGCAAGCACGCGCCGACCGAGGAGAAGCAGGTCGAGTCGTACCGCAAGGTCCTCGAAGCCTTCCCCGAGGGCCGTGTCGTCGTACGCGTCCTGGATGCCGGCGCCGACAAGCCGCTGGACTTCCTGACCCCGGCCGACGAGCCGAACCCGGCTCTGGGTGTCCGGGGCCTGCGTTCGCTGCTCGACCACCCGGACGTGCTGCGCACGCAGCTCACCGCGCTGGCCAAGGCCGCCGAGGGGCTGCCGGTCTACCTCGAGGTCATGGCCCCGATGGTGGCCGACCGCATCGACGCCAAGGCGTTCGCGGACGCGTGCCGCGAGGCCGGTCTGAAGGCGAAGTTCGGTGCCATGGTGGAGATCCCCTCCGCCGCGCTGCGGGCGCGCTCGATCCTCCAGGAGGTCGAGTTCCTCTCGCTGGGCACCAACGACCTGGCCCAGTACGCCTTCGCCGCCGACCGTCAGGTCGGTGCCGTATCGCGGCTGCAGGACCCGTGGCAGCCCGCGCTGCTCGACCTGATCGCCATGTCGGCCGAGGCCGCCAAGGCCGAGGGCAAGAGCTGCGGCGTCTGTGGCGAGGCCGCCTCCGACCCGCTGCTGGCCTGTGTGCTGACGGGTCTGGGTGTCACCTCCCTTTCCATGGGTGCCGCTTCGATTCCCTACGTGCGGGCGACGCTGGCCAAGTACTCCCTCGCGCAGTGCGAGCGTGCGGCTGCCGCCGCGCGCGCCGCGGACAGCGCCGAGGAGGCCCGCGTGGCCGCCCAGGCAGTGCTTTCGGGCGAGTAGCCGGACAGCAGTACCGCGTTCGAGGGGCCTTCGCCGGTGGCGAGGGCCCCTCGGCCGTTTATAGGGGGCCTGACGCCCGGCTCAGTGGTGCGGGCCCGGTTCGTCCACCTCGTAGCCGGGGCAGTACTCGACGCCGGGCTCGGGCCCCACGGGCTCGCCGGTGTCTGCGTCGGTGCAGTAGGCGTTGAAGACCGCCGCCGCCGAGAGGGGTACCAGGCGGCCCCGGTCGAGGCGCCAGCCGTGGACGCGGTCGCGGTCCCCTTCGGTGGTGCTGCGCAGGACCAGTCCCCCGGGTCCGCCGAGGGCCAGGCCCGCGGCGAGGACGGTCACGAAGTCGAGGCCGTCCCGGCCGTCCACCCGGGGCCGGCCGCCGGGTCCGGTGTCGGCGTGCAGGACCGCGACGAGCTGTTCCTCCGGCGCCGGGACGCTGCACACCAGGTGGTGGTGGCCCGGACCGGCCCGGTCCACGAGGTACCGGAGCGCCTCGGCGGCGCGCTCGAAGGAGGCGGTCCCGATGTCCTCCCCGCAGTCGGCGCAGCGGCCCACTTCGGCCAGCAGGGTGCTCGCGTACTCCCAGGTGGCCTGCCGGACGGCCGCGTCCACGAGGAGCGGGACCAGTTCGTCGACGGACTGGCCGGCATAGGGGAGGCCGCCGGTGGCGCCGCCCAGTGCGGCGGTGAACCGGGTGCGGGCCCCGGGGGTGTCGGGGTCCAGTCCGCGGTCCGCGCAGTAGTCGGCGTACTCCACGGCGTCGAAGAGGGCGACCGTGGTGTGGATGCCCTGGGCCGCGAGGGAGCGGAGCAGCCGGTCCACGTGGTCCAGGTAGTCGCGGTGGTCGTCGAAGGCGAAGCTGCGGTACCCGCGCATGGCCGCGAAGTCCCCGGGGTCGGCCAGGAGGCCGACCGTGCTGGGGACTTCGCGGCGCAGGGTGCGGCGCCGGCCGGTGCGGGCGGGACGGCCCGTGGTGGTGCGGGTCCCGGTGTCGTTCGAGCGTGGCATGGTTCCCCCTGAGTGGCGCGATCGCTTGCTCACTCAGAGTAATCACCGCCACTGACAGTGGCCGTCCGGTCAGCCGCGGGTGCGCGCGAGCTCCTCGTAGAAGTGGAGGAGGTCGAGGTTGTCCACCGAGCCGGGGTTGACCGCCTTGGCCATGGGGGCGCCCTGGAGGAGGCGCTTGACCGGGACCTCGATGCGCTTGCCGGTGAGGGTGTGGGGGATGCCCGGGACCTCGATGATCTCGTCGGGGACGTGGCGCGGGGAGAGCTCCTCGCGGATCGTGGCCTTGATCCGCGAGCGGAGGGCCTCGTCGAGGACGGCGCCGGGCGCGAGGTGGACGAAGAGCGGCATCCAGTACCCGCCGTTCGGCTCCTCCAGACCGATGACCAGTGATTCCTTGATCTCGGGGAGTCGCTCGACGGCCTCGTAGATGTCCGCGGAGCCCATCCGCACGCCCTGGCGGTTCAGGGTGGAGTCGGAGCGGCCGTGGATGACGACGGAGCCGTGGTCGGTGATCGTGATCCAGTCCCCGTGGCGCCAGACGCCGGGGAACATCTCGAAGTAGCTGTCGCGGTAGCGGCTGCCGTCGGGGTCGTTCCAGAAGCGGATCGGCATGGACGGCATGGGGTTGGTGACGACGAGCTCGCCGACCTCGCCCGTGACGGGCTTGCCGGAGGGGTCCCAGGCCTGGAGGTCCGTGCCCAGGCAGGCGGCCTGGAGCTCGCCGATGTGGACCGGGAGGGTGGGGACGGCGCCGGCGAAGCAGCTGCAGACGTCGGTGCCGCCGCTGACCGAGGCGATCCAGAGGTCCTCGGCCACCTCGTCGTGGAGCCAGCGGAAGCCGTCGGGCGGCAGCGGGGACCCGGTGGTGGCCACGCACTTCACGGCGGAGAGGTCGAAGTCGCGGGAGGGGTGGACCTCCGCCTTGCGGCAGGCCATCACGTAGGCGGCGGAGGTCCCGTAGAGGGTGGCCTTCGTCCGCTCCGCGATGCGCCATTGGGCGCCGGTGTCGGGGAAGCCGGGGCTGCCGTCGTAGAGGACGACGGTGGTTCCGGTGAGCAGGCCGGAGACGAGGAAGTTCCACATCATCCAGCCGGTGGAGGTGTACCAGAAGAAGCGGTCCTCGGGGCCCAGGTCGCAGTGCAGGCCGAGCTGCTTGAGGTGTTCGAGGAGGATGCCGCCCTGCGACTGGACGATGGCCTTGGGCAGGCCCGTGGTGCCGGAGGAGTAGAGGACCCAGAGCGGGTGGTCGAAGGGGACCGGCTCGAAGACCGGCTCGGTCTCCCCGGAGGTGAGCGCCGACCAGTCGAGGGCGCCCGCGGGGGCCGGCGTACCGAGGAGCGGGATGTGGACGACGGCGCGCAGCGAGGGGAGCTCGGCGCGCAGTTCGGCGACGGTGTCTCGGCGGTCGTGCTCCTTGCCGCCGTAGCGGTAGCCGTCGACGGTGAAGAGGACCACCGGCTCCACCTGCTGGAAGCGGTCCAGGACGCTGCGCGCGCCGAAATCGGGGGCGCAGGAGGTCCAGACGCCGCCGACGGCGGCGGTGGCGAGGAGCGCGGTGACGGCTTCGGGGATGTTGGGGAGGTAGCCGCTGACCCGGTCGCCGGGGCGGACGCCCAGGGCGCGCAGTTCGGCGGCGAGCGAGCCGACCTGGCGGCGGAGCTCGGCCCAGGTGACGGGGGTGGGCTCGTGGGTCTCGTCCACGTGGAGCAGGGCGGCGTCGCCGGCGCGGGCCGGGTCCTCGGCGGCGCGCAGGGCGTGCTCGGCGTAGTTGAGGGTGGCGCCCCGGAACCAGACGGCGCCCGGCATGGAGCGGTCCGCGAGGACGGCCTCGTACGGGGTGGTGAAGCGGACGTCGAACCACTCGGCGACGGCCTGCCAGAAGCTGTCCAGCGCGTCGACGGACCAGCTGTGCAGGGCCGGGTAGCCGCCGTCCGCGGGGGCGCCGTGGTGTTCGGCGGCCCAGGCCTGGAAGGCGGTGATCCGGGCCGCGGCGATCCGGTCGGGGCCCGGGGACCAGAGGGGCTCGGAGGAGGTGGCTGCTGCGGTCATGCGTCGGCTCCCGGTCACGTCTGCGGTTCGCGCCTCGTGGGCGTGGCGTGGTCTGGCGTGTGGTGTGGCAGGTGGTGTTCGTACGGTGCCACCGCGCACGGGGTGTGCGCACGGGGGCTCACAGGGACGATGCCATGTGATCGACATCCGCACCAGAGTCGTCATCGCCGGTCGGCTGTGATCCTTTTGCGGGTGAACGGCAGTTGAACGGCGCCTTCTGGGCCGGGTGGCGGTGGCAGGGTGGGCGCCATGGACGGTCGTGGGCTGGTGCGTGCGGTGAAGGACCTCGGCGGCGAGCGGGGGCGGCGCGCGTGGCGCTCCGCGTGGCGCAACCGGCGGGTGGACGCGGCGGGGCTCGCGCCCCGGGGCGCGGAGCGGGCGCGGGTGCCGGGTCTGCTGACCGGTACGGAGGCCCGGCCGGGCGGCGGGGTGCTGCGGTTCACCCGTTCGGAGCTGCTGGTGCGGGTCACCGTGGGCGGGGCGGTGTTCTGGGGCTGGGACGGTGCCGCGCCGACGCCCTCGTACGCGGTGGTCGCCGCCGGGCCGGAGCCTGATCCGCGCGCCGAGCTGGAGCCGGACACCGACGGCGGCTGGCGGGTGGTGTCGGAGCGGGTGACGGTGGCGGTGTCCCGGCACGGGGCGGTGGAGGTGCGCACCCCCGGCGGGGCGGTGCTGCGGCGGGATCTGCCGCCGCGGTGGTGGGACCCGGTGGGGGTGCGCTCCCCCGGGTCCGAGGGGGATGCGGCCGGGCCGGTGGGCGAGGTGGCCGGGCCGGTGGGCGAGGTGGCCGGTGGGGGTGCGCGGTGGCTGTTGCGGAGTGAAGTGGCGGCGGACGCGCGGGTGTTCGGGCTGGGCGGGCGGGCGGTGGGGCCGCGGTTGCGGGACGGGAGCTACCGGCTGTGGAACACCGACCCCAAGGGCGGCTTCGGGTCCGGGTCCGGCGAGGAGCCCCTGTACATCACGATGCCGGTGCAGTTGGTGGTGGCCGACGCGGGCACGCACCTGGTGTTCCACGACAACTCCTGGGACGGGCGGGTGGTGTTGCGGGAGGGCGAGGAGGGCGCGGGCTCGGGGGCGGACCGGCCCGGCTCCTGCGAACTGCGCATGGAGGGCGGCCCGTTGCGGTGCTGGGTGCTGGTGGGGCCGCCCGGGCGGGTGCTGCAGGGCTGGTCCGGGCTGACGGGCGGGGCGGCCGTGCCGCCGGAGTGGGCGCTCGGGTACCAGCACGCGCGGTGGGGGTTCGGGAGCGCGGCGGAGGTGCGCCGGATCGTGGCGGGGTACGCCGGGCACGGGCTGCCGCTGTCGGCGGTCCATCTGGACATCGACCACTACGACGGCCACCGGGTCTTCACCGTGGACCGCGAGCGGTTCCCCGATCTGCCCGGGCTGGCAAAGGAGTTGGCGGAGGGTGGCGTCAGGCTGGTGTCCATCGTCGACCCCGCGGTGAAGGCGGGCGACCCGGTGCACGCCGCGGGGCTCGCGGTCGGCGCGCACGGGGCCTTCGTACGGGACGGGGCGGGCAGGGAGGTCCGGGGCGAGGTGTGGCCGGGCGAGTGCGCGTACCCGGACTTCACGGATCCGGCGGTGCGGCGCTGGTGGGGCGGGCTGTACGAGGAGCGGCTCGCGCAGGGCTTCGCCGGGGTCTGGCACGACATGAACGAGCCGGTCTCCTTCGCCCCGTTCGGGGAGCGGACGCTCCCCCGGTCGGCGCGGCACTCCCTGGAGGGGGCCGGCGGGGACCACCGGGAGGCGCACAACGTGTACGCCCTCGCGATGGCGCGCGCGGGCTGGGAGGGACTCGTGCGGCTGCGCCCGGACGAGCGGCCGTTCCTCTTCTCCCGGTCGGGGTGGGCGGGGATGCAGCGGTACGGGGGCACGTGGTCCGGTGACGTGGAGAGCAGCTGGGACGGGCTGCGGGCCTCGCTGGCCCTGGTGCTGGGCCTCGGGCTGTGCGGGGTGCCGTACTCGGGGCCGGACGTCGGGGGCTTCTGGGGTTCGCCCTCGCCGGAGTTGTACCTGCGGTGGCTGCAACTGGGTGCCTACCTGCCGCTGTTCCGGACGCATTCGGCGATCTGGGCCGGCCGTCGGGAGCCGTGGGAGTTCGGGGAGGAGACCACCCGGGCCGCGCGGGCCGTCCTGGCGGAACGGGAGCGGCTGCGCCCGTATTTCGTGACGCTGGCCCATCTGGCGCGGCGGACCGGGGCCCCGTACGTGCGGCCGCTGTGGTGGGGGGCGCCGGAGGACCGGGCGCTACGGGACTGCGAGGACGCGTTCCTGCTCGGTGACGCCCTGCTGGTGGCTCCGGTGCTGGAGTGCGGGTCGGACCGGCGGGCGGTGCGGTTGCCGCGCGGGCGGTGGTACGACACGGCGACGGGGCGGGCGTACGAGGGGCCGGGCCAGATCCTGCTGGACGCCCCGGCCGACCGGATCCCGGTGCTGGCACGGGCTGGTTCGCTGCTGCCGGTGCGGGCGGCCGACGGGTCGGTGGCCCTGGAGGCGTGGGCTCCGGCGCGGGGCCGCACGGGTGGCGGGGTGGTGGTCCGGGACCCGGGGCCGGGCTTCGAGCCGGGCGAGGTGGAACGGTACGTGGTGCGGTGGGCCGGGGACGCGGTGGTGGTGGAGGACGAGGCCGGGGCGCGGGTGGACGGGGTGGTGCTGCGGGGGCTCTAGGGCGGGGCGTCGGTTGCTGCCGCCCGGAGGGCCGGTCCGCCGGGGGTGGGCGCTCGGAGGCGCCGGTCCCGGCGGACCGGTCAGGTCAGCCGTCGATGCGGTGCGTGGTCCAGAAGGAGGTCAGGTCCGTGGTCGTGGCGGCCTGGGCGGCCGCCTTGAACTCGGCCGTGGTCGAGACTCCGTACCAGTGCGAAGTGGCGTAGTCCTTCAGCAGTTTGGCCATGGCGGTGTCGCCGAGGACCCTGCGCAGGTCGTGCAGGGCGCACTTGCCGTAGCCGTAGATGACGGTGGAGTAGCGGGAGGAGTGGGTGTCCCAGTAGGCCATCGAGTTGCTGATCTTCTCGGCCGAGGAGGCCCAGGAGACGCTGTTCCAGCAGCTCGCGCCGGTCTTGTTCTGTGCGAGGTCGGTGGCGTAGTCGGTGAAGGCCTCGTCCAGCCAGGGGTTGGTGTACTCGTCGTCGCCGACGATGCCGTACCACCACTGGTGGGCGATCTCGTGGGTGAGCGCGGTGGTGCTGACCAGGTCGAGGACGAACCCGGGGTACTCCATGCCGCCGAACCAGAAGTTGTTGTCGATCACCGCGTCCAGTTCGCCGTACGGGTAGGCCCCGAACCGGGCGGAGTGGGCGTCCACGGCGGACTTGGCGGTGGTGAGCATCGACTGGGAGTCCGAGGCGCTGATGCCGGAGACGGAGTAGACGTTGACCGGGGTTCCGGCGGGGGAGGTGCCGGAGATCTTGCTGAACGGGCCGGCCGCCCAGGCGAAGTCGCGCACCTTGGAGGCGGTGGCGGTGGTCACCGTGCGGCCGCTGGTGCCCGGGGTGTCCACCGATGCGCCCGTGGCCGGTACGAGCAGGCTGCTCGGGTGGTCGAGGGCGACGCTGAAGTCGGAGGCGAGGGAGTAGAAGGACTCGCCGTTGTTCGTGTACGGGTCCAGGTGCCAGCCGGCCCCGTCGCGGACCGCGAGCACGGGCAGGGCGTTGCCGATGAAGCTGAAGGCCCCGTCGTAGCCGAAGCGGTCGGCGCCGCTGGGCACGGTGATGCCGAGGTCGAAGCCGATCGTGGCGCTCTGGCCCTGGGTCAGCGGCGCCGGGAGGTCGATCTTGAGTGCGGTGCAGTTGACGGACAGGGCGCCCGCCGTGCCGCCGGTGACGTTGCTGACCACGATGGGCATCGCGGCGCACGTCCCGTGGTAGTTGTCCCACAGCCTCAGGTACACCTCGGCGAGCGGGGTGGCGGAGGCGTTGGTGAAGTTCGCGCTCTGGTGGCCGGTCCAGACGGTGCCGGCCGCGTTGCTGCTCAGGCTGACCGTGTAGGCGGGAGCCGCCGGGGTGCGGGTGGAGTCCCCGGGCGGGGTGGTGCCGCCGGAGGTGTTCAGGGCGATGTCGTCGAGGACGAAGTTGGTCTTGAGGCTGGAGTCCTCGGTGCCGGTGAAGGCGAGGCTCACGGTCTGGCCGGCGAACGCGGAGACGTCGAAGATCTTCTGGACGTAGCCGGTGTTCTTGTCGAGGTTCGAGTACGTCGCCAGCGTGGTCGTGCCGATCTTCGCCGTCAGCTTGTCGTACTTGGTCGACGTCGTGGTCTCGGTGGTGTCGACGTGCAGCCAGAAGGTGAGGCTCGCGCTGCTGCACCCCGAGGGGATCGTGACGCTCTGGGAGAGCGTGTCGGTGTGGGTGCTGCCGACGCCGTTCAGCCAGGCGAAGTACGTACCGCCGTGGGCGCTCTGGCCGGTGCGGTTGGTGATGAGGCCGGTCTGCGACTGGGTCCAGGGCGAGGTACCGCTTTCGAGGCCGCCGTTGGCGACCACCTGGGCGGGGGTGCAGGCGGCGGGCGCCGCTGCCGCCGAGGTGGCGGGCAGGGCGGTGGCGACCAGCGCGGCGATGGCGAACGCACTCGCCGCGAGGGCCTTGTGGGGGGTGGCTCTCACGCGAAACTCCTTTGAGGCGGCCGGGATTCCGGCCTGCTCGGTGGCTGCCCTGCCGGCCTGGGTGCGCCGGGGCAGCCGCGGGGGTGACGGCTGCCGGGAAGCCTGGCAGATTTGACCGGAGCATGCCATCAGAGGCAGGTAAAGGGTTCGTTCTCCGAACGGTGAGGTCCTGTGGCCGGTACGGCTCAGCGGTACCGGCCCGCGAACCAGGCCCCGGCCACCGTCGTGTGCAGGGGGAACGCCAACTGCTCCGGACCGCGCAGGACGTGCCAGCCCGTCGTCTCGTCGGTCGGCGCCGAGACCGGAAGGGAGGAGGCCGGACGGACGGGCAGGAGACCGAAGACGAGCAGGTGGCCGGCCGGGGAGCTGAGGGTGTCGGCGAGGGCGACCTCGGAGGCCGGGGCGTGGATGCCGGTCTCCTCGCGGAGTTCGCGGACGACGGACTCGCGCCAGTCCTCGCCGAAGTCCATGAACCCGCCGGGCAGGGCGATGCCGCCGAGGGCGGGCTCGATGGTGCGGGTGATGACGACCAGGCCGGTGCCGAGCTCGTCCTCGACGGGGAGCAGGGCGACGGCGACCGGGAGCGGGTTGCGGTAGGCGACCGCTCCGCACGCGGGGCAGGCACGGGGCCAGTCGGCCGTATCGAACAGGGCTCCACAGGCGGAGCAGTGCGAGTCCTTCAGGTGCGCCGGCATGCGGCGATGGTATTCCAAGGGGCATGCGGATGGCGGTCGTTGCGGGACGGATGGGCGCGCTGGGTGCGCTGGGCGTACTGGGACTGCTGGCGGCCGTGGCCGCGGCGGGGGCGGAGGCTGCGCCGAGGGCGGGCACCGTGGCTGCGCCGAGGGCGGGGGCGGTGGCCGCGCCGAGGGCGGTCGGCGGTCCTGCCGCGGGACCCGGGGCCGTGGCCGCGCCGCGGGCCACTCCCGTCGAGCGGTCCGCGGCGCCCGCGGGGTTCGCCGCGCTGGCCGAGGTGGACGCGAGCATCGGGCAGGAGATGCGGTACGCCACGCCGCGCAATTTCACCGGCGCGGTGGTGGACGGCTACGAAGAGCCCGTCTGCCTGCTCGCCCGGCCCGCCGCCGAGGCGCTGCGGCGGGCGCAGCGCGAGGTGCTGCGCCGCGGGTACTCGCTGCTGGTGTACGACTGCTACCGGCCGCAGCGAGCCGTCGACCGGTTCGTGCGGTGGGCCGGGGACGGGGCGGACCAGCGGACGAAGGCGGAGTTCTATCCGGAGGTGGCCAAGGACCGGCTGATCCCCGAGGGCTACATCGCCGAGAGGTCCGGGCACAGCCGTGGCAGCACCGTCGACGTGACCTTGACGCAGCTCGGGCGGGGGCCCCTCGACATGGGGACGCCGTTCGACTTCTTCGATCCGCTCGCGCACACCGGCAGCCCGCGGGTGACGGGGCCGGCCCGTGAGCACCGGGACCTCCTCGGGCGGGTGCTCGGCCGGCAGGGGTTCGTGAACCTGCCGCAGGAGTGGTGGCACTTCACGTACGCACCGGAGGCGTTCCCGGAGACGTACTTCGATTTTCCGGTCTCTGTCGCCTCCGTGCACCGCTGAGTACCGTGCCCGCATGACATTCGGTTCGTACGAGGAGTTCTGGCCCTACTACGTCGCCATGCACTCCCGCGCCGCCACCCGCTGGATCCATCTCACCGGCACCCTCTCGGGCCTCGCCCTCACCCTCTACGGGCTGGCCCGCGGCCGGAAGCGGTACCTCGCCGCGCTGCCCGTGATCGGGTACGGGACGGCGTGGCCGGCGCACTTCCTGATCGAGCGGAACAACCCGGCCAGCTTCGGCAATCCGGGGTGGTCGCTGCGCGGGGACGCGCAGATGATCCGGATGATGCTGGCCGGGCGGGACGCGGAGCTCGGCGAGATCGCTCGGAAGTGGCTCGCCGAGAACCCGTGTGAGGAGTGCGGTCCCGGGGGTGCGCTCCCGCTCGTTCCCTGACAGACTTCTGACGGTTCGTCAGATGTCGGTTTCGGGAGGGGTCTTGGAACGCACACGCACGGAGCGCACACGCACACCCGTGGTCGACGGGTGGTTCACCGGGGACGACGCGGACGGCGGGTTCCGTCTGCTCGGCACCCGGTGCTCCGCCTGCGCCGCCGTGTTCTTCCCGCGCGAGGACGCGTACTGCCGCAATCCGCACTGCCCGGGCGGCGGCGAGCTCGCCGAGACCCCGCTGTCCCCGCGCGGCCGGGTCTGGTCCTACACCGACGGGCGGTACCGGCCGCCCGCGCCGTACGTGTCCGACCCGGACGCGCCCTGGACCCCGTACACCCTGGTCGCGGTGGAGCTGGAGGCCGAGGGGATGGTCGTGCTCGGGCAGACGGTGCCCGGGGTGGGCGTCGGCGACCTGGCGGTCGGGATGGAGGTCGAGGTGGTCGGCGGCGTGCTGAACGAGGATGCCGACGGCACCGCCTGGACCACCTGGCGGTTCCGGCCCGTGGGGGTGGAGCTGTGAGCGCCGACATCGCCGTCCTCGGGGCCGGCATGCACCCGTGGGGCAAGTGGGGCCGCAGCTTCGTCGAGTACGGGCGGGCCGCCGCGCGGGCCGCGCTCGCCGACGCCGGGCTGGACTGGACCGACGTGCAGTCCATCGTGGGGGCCGACACCGTGCGGTCGGGCTACCCCGGCTACGTGGCCGGAGCCACCTTCGCGCAGGCCCTGGGCTGGCAGGGCGCCCGGGTGACCAGCGTGTACGCGGCCTGCGCGTCCGGCGCCCAGGCCATCGGCGCGGCCCGGGCGCAGATCCTGGCCGGGCTCGCCGACGTGGTGCTCGTGGTCGGGGCGGACGCCGCCCCGAAGGGGTTCTTCGCACCCGCGGGCGGGGACCGGCCGGACGACCCGGACTGGCTGCGCTTCCGGGTCCTGGGCGCCACGAACCCGGCCTACTTCGCGCTGTACGCCCGCCGCCGCATGGCCCTCTACGGGGACACCGGTGAGGACTTCGCGCAGGTCAAGGTGAAGAACGCGGCGGCCGGGCTGCTGAACCCGAACGCCCGGTACCGCAAGGCCGTGACGGCCGAGGAGGTGGCCGCCTCGGCGATCGTCGCCGATCCGCTGCGGCTCCTCGACATCTGCGCCACCTCCGACGGGGGCGCGGCGCTCGTGCTGAGCAGCATGGACTTCGCCCGCTCGCGGGGGGTCCCGGACCCGGTGCGGATCCGGGCCGTGTCCACGGTGACGCCCACGTATCCCCGTACCGTCCTCGACCTGCCGGACATCGCCACCGACTCGATGACGGCCGGGGTGGCGACCGCCGGCTCCTTCCGGGCCTCGATCGCGCGGGCCGCGTACGAGGAGGCGGGGCTCGGGCCGGACGAGCTCTCGCTCGCCGAGGTCTACGACCTGTCCACCGCGCTGGAGCTGGAGTGGTACGAGGACATCGGCCTGTGCGGGGAGGGCGAGGGGGCCAAGCTCGTGCGGGAGGGCGCGACCGCGCTCGGCGGCCGGATCCCCGTCAACACCAGTGGCGGACTGGCCTCGTTCGGGGAGGCGGTGCCGGCGCAGGCCATCGCCCAGGTGTGCGAGCTGACCTGGCAGCTCCGGGGCACGGCCGGGGAGCGGCAGGTGGCGGGGGCGCGGGCCGGAATCACCGCGAACCAGGGGCTGTTCGGGCACGGATCGGCGGTCGTCGCCGTGCGGTAGCGCGGCTGCGGCCGGAAGGGGCTGCCGGGGCGCGGCGTCCGGTGCGGTGCACCTCAAGGCGGAGGAGCACGGCTCGTACCGGACGCACCTCGGTCTGCGCGGTCTGAGTATCACGCGCACGGGGACTGAGTAGGGGCACCGTGGTACCGGGCGTCCGGGGCCGGTTCACTGGGGTCATGACCGAGACCGACCCCGCAGGAGCGCCGGGCCCCGCGGCGCGGCGCACTAAGCCGTGCCAGTGGTGCGGCCGCCCCGTACCGCAGCGCTTCCCGGTGGTGCGCAAGCTCCACTGCGACACCGGGCACTGGATCAGCGACGTGCGCGCCAATTTCTGGCGGCGCTTCTGGGACAACCTCTGACTCCGGGCCCCATCCTGGCGGTGGGGACCCGGCTGCTAAACTAGGACATTGCTCACTATTTGCTGCTCCTTCGCTGTGCTGCGGCCTGCCCGTGCTGCTCATCCCTCGCTCTCGCCGCGGTAACCGACCGCCGAGCTCCGAGCCCGAGGTGTGATCCGGCATGAGAACCTTCCGCGCCGACGCGACGCCGGCCGATACCGCCACCGCGCACCGCCCCGGCCGCGCCCGCCTCGGCAGGGTCCGCCTCGGCAGGGTCCGGTCCGCCGCGCTCGCCCCGGGGGCGGCCCTGCTCATCGCGGTCTGCGGGATGCCCCTGGCGGCTCCCGGGGCCTCGGCTGCCGCACCGACCGTCGCGGCCGGCGCGGCCGATCCCGCACCGGGCCCGTCCGACCCCTCCGCTCCCTCGGCCGGGCCGGCCCTCAAGCCCATCGATCCGGCCAAGCTGCGGTCCGCCGTCGACGCGGCGGCGAAGAAGCTGCTGATACTGGGCACGGTGGTCCTGCTCCGCACCCCGCAGGGCACCTTCCGGGTCCTCACGGGCACGGCGGAGCTCGGCAAGGACCGGCCCCCCACGACCGCCGACCACTTCAGGATCGCCTCCAACACCAAGACCATGACCTCGGCGCTGATCCAACTCCTCGTCCAGGACGGCAAGGTCCGCCTCACCGACCCGGTGTCCGACTACGTGCCCGGGGTGCCCGGCGGTGCGGGGATCACCATCGCCGAGCTGCTGGAGATGCGCAGCGGGCTGTACAACTACACCGACGCGCCCGAGTTCTCGGCGGCCCTCGACGCGGACCCGGGCAAGGCGTGGACCCCGCAGGAGGTCCTCGACATCGCCTTCCGCCACCCCCCGGACGCCGCCCCCGGCACGGAGTACGCGTACGACAACACCAACTACGCGCTGCTGGGCCTCGTCGCGGAGAAGGCCGGCGGCCGCCCGCTCGCCGAGCAGCTCAGGGACCGGCTGTTCACCCCGCTCGGCCTCACCGGCACCTCGCTCCCGGGCATCCACGACACCTCGCTGCCCGCGCCGTACGCGCACGGCTACATGTACGGCGGTTCCGCGCACGCCATGACCGACGAGCCGTACCCCGCCGACGTACAGGCCGCGGCCCGCTCGGGGAAGCTGAAGCCGCTGGACTACACCCACCAGAACTCGTCCTATGCCACCGCCGCGGGCGGCGCCGTCTCGACGGCGGACGACACGGCCACCTGGATCAAGGCGCTCGTCACGGGCAAGGTCCTCGACCCCGCCTCCCAGAAGCGCTGGCTGGACAGCCCCCGGCCGCAGAATCCGGCCGCTCCCGACGCCCAGCAGTACGGCTACGGAATCGCCTACCAGCGCTTCACCCCGCAGGCCTCGATGTACTTCCACGGCGGCGAACTCCCCGGCTTCAACTCCTTCATGGGCCACGACCCGGACAACGACGTCACCCTGGTCGTCTGGGCGAACCTGACGGTCTCGCTCGACGCGAAGGCGGCGGCCATGGCCCTGCTGCCCACGATCCTCAACCAGGTCTACTCGGGGGTCTCCTACCCCACCGTCACCGACCACGACGACCCCGGCTCCCGGCGCTGAACAGGGGGCGCTGTCCGAACGCTTGACGGCCCCCGGCGGCGGGTTCACACTCTCTGCACGGTCCCGCACCGCCACCGGGACACCCGGATCCCCCCATGAGAGCTGCGGCCCGTACCCCAGTCGGCGGGGGTACGGGCCGCCTCCATGTCACGGCCCGGGCCGCCGGTCGCGCCCTGGGGCGTCCTAAGGCGTCGTCAGGCTCGCGCGGCGGGCCCTGGCCAGGGTCATCGCGTGCTCCACGACCCCCACCAGGACGTCCTTCACCGACTCCCGGTCCCGTGCGTCGCACAGCAGCACCGGCACCTCGGGGACGAGGTCCAGGGCTTCCCGTACGGTCACCACGGGGTACTGCTCCGCTCCCTCGAAGCAGTTCACGGCGACCACGAAGGGGATCTCGCGGCGTTCGAAGTAGTCGATGGCGGCGAAGCAGTCGGAGAGCCGCCTGGTGTCCGCGAGGACGACGGCGCCGAGCGAGCCCTGGGCCAGCTCGTCCCACAGGAACCAGAAGCGGTCCTGTCCGGGGGTGCCGAACAGGTACAGCACCAGGTCCTCGCGCAGGGTGATGCGCCCGAAGTCCATGGCCACCGTGGTGGTGGTCTTGCCCTCCACTCCCCCGGTGTCGTCGATGGTCCGGCCCGGCTCGGAGAGGCGTTCCTCCGTCCGGAGCGGTCTGATCTCGCTCACCGCACTGACCAGGGTGGTCTTGCCCACCCCGAAACCGCCCGCGACCAGGATTTTCAGGGTCAGCGGCTCGACCGGCGTCACGGCATGCATGGCGCCGGTGCGGCTAGAGCGCCCGAAGGCCATCGATCACCTCACGCAGAATGGATTCGTCGGGCAGTTCGGCCGGGGGGACCGGCCGGGTCACGTGCACCAGTTCGTCGTCGACCAGGTCTCCGATCAGGACGCGTACGACCCCGACCGCGAGGTCGAGTTCGGCCGCGAGCTCCGCCACGGACTGCGGGCGGTGCAGACAGAGCCCGAGGATGTCGGCGTGTTCCGGGGACAGCGTCGTGTCCC
Organism: Streptomyces sp. NPDC058401; assembly: GCF_042722885.1. Lineage (NCBI taxonomy): Bacteria > Bacillati > Actinomycetota > Actinomycetes > Kitasatosporales > Streptomycetaceae > Streptomyces > Streptomyces sp. NPDC058401. The sequence goes on along the minus strand of NZ_JBHXKA010000092.1, from coordinate 15,388 downwards.
ACACCGGGTCGTCGGCCGCGGACTCGGCGACCACCAGCGCGATCAGGTCGAGGCGGTGCTGCCCGGCGTGGCTGGTCCGGCCGCGGGTCATCGCGTACGGACGCACCACAGGACCCGCCTCGTCGTCGAACCACTGCTCGGCGGCGGCGTCGGAAGCCGGGCCGGCGGTGGCGGCGGGAAGGTGGGCGGGGTGGTCCTGGCCTGGATCGCTCATGCCGTCCGACTCACCCTCCGGCTGGCAGCCCGGTGCGCGGGGCGGTCGCCAGGTGGTCACCGACCCGCTTGACCATGAGGGTCATCTCGTACGCGACCTGGCCGACGTCGGAGTCGGAGTCGGCGAGCACGGCCAGGCAGCTTCCGTCGCCGGCCGCCATGACGAAGAGGAACGCCTCGTCCAGCTCCACCACGGTCTGGCGGACCCGGCCGGAGTCGAAGTGGCGGCCGACGCCCTTGGCGAGGCTGTGGAAACCGGAGGCCACTGCGGCCAGGTGCTCGCTGTCCTCCCGGGTGAGGTCCTTGGAACTGCCGGTGGGCAGGCCGTCGCCCGAGAGGACCACCGCCTTGCGGATGCTGGCGACCCGGTCGACCAGCTCGTCGAGGAGCCAGTTGAGGGGGCTTGAGCCACGGCCCCTGGTGTCGTTGCCGGACTGCGGTGCGGTCATCGACCGTCCCCTTCGTTCTCGAATCCGGGACCGGTGGCGGCAGGGGTGCCGGCCTCGGTCACGGACTGGTGTGGTGCGTTCTGCTGGGCCTGCGGAGCCTGCTCCGCCTGCTGGCGCGCGTGGTGGTCGCGGCCCGCGGTCCAGCCGCGCTGGAGCGAGGACATGCGCCGGCGTACGTCCTCGGCGTCGCGGTCTGCCAGCGGGTCGGCGGCGGCTCCGGCGGATGCCGGGGCCGGGCCGTCCTTGAGCTGGGGCGCCAGGCTGGCCTGGCGGATCCGCCGGGGCAGGGTCGCCCCGGCCGGCGCCGTCACGGGGTGGGCCGGGCCGTTCGGGACCGGCGCCTCCTGCGCGGGGTCGGGGACCGCCGAGACGGGGCGGGGCTCCACGCGGCGGCCGTGCTCGGCCACCAGGGTCGGGGCGGGGCGGCGGCGCGGGAGCGGTACGGCGCCGGGCGAGCGGGCGCCGTCGGGGCGGACGGATTCCGCGTGCGCCGGCTCCAGGCGGACCGGGCCGGTGGGCGGCAGGGGCTCCCGCTCACGGTGATCGCGGTCGCGGCGGTCCCGGCCGCGGTCCCGGTCGTGGCTCCGGTCGCGGTCGCGGAAGCCGTCCCGGACGGGGTCGCGGTCGCCGAGCCGGGCGGCGCCCCGCTCGGCGGGGGCTTCGGTGGACCGGTCGCCCTTCCAGAGGCCCGAGCGGTCGCCGGAGCCGTCCGCGGCCCGCTCCCCCATGCGGTCGGCGATGCGGTCGCCCTTGCGGGGGCCGCCGCGGTCGGAGTGCCGGTCCGGGTGCGGGCGGCCGGCCGGGCGCAGGCCGAGCAGGGAGTTGCGCGAGATGCCGTTCGGCGGGGTCTCGTCGTCGAGGGTGGCCATGGCGGGCCGTCCCTTGGCTCCGGAGACCCCGGTGAGGCCGATGGGCCCGGCGGAGCCCGTGATGCCCGTGGGGGCGCCCTCAGGGGCCGGGACGGGCTCGTCCAGGCCCAGCATGCCGATCGGGGCCTCCAGCTCGACGGGGCCGCGCAGTTCGGCGCCGGCCGGGAGGCGTCGGTCGGCGGCGCCGCCCTCGGCGACGGCCTTCGGGCGGGCGGAGCCGACCGCGGCTCCGGACGCCCTGCCGCCGGCCAGCCGGATGCCGCTGCCGTTGGTCTCGGGAGCCTCCGTCAGCAGGGCCACCGGGAGGAAGACCACCGCGGTGGTGCCTCCGTAGGGGCTGATCTGGAGACGGACCTTGACCTCGTGGCGGTGGGCGAGCCGGCTGACGACGAACAGGCCGAGGCGGTCGGTGTCGGAGAGTTCGAACTCGGAGGTGTCGGTGAGCCGCAGGTTCGCGTCGAAGAGCGCCTCGGGGGTCATGCCGAGGCCGCGGTCGTGGATCTCCAGGGTGAAGCCGTTGGCCACGCGCTCGCCGAGCACCTGGACCGCGGTGTGCGGCGGGGAGAAGACGGTGGCGTTCTCCAGGAGTTCGGCGATGAGGTGGGTGACGTCGGCCACGGCCGGGCCGGCGATGCCCAGGCGCGGCAGGCGGCGCACCTCGACGCGCTCGTAGTCCTCCACCTCGGCGACGGCGGCCCGTACGACGTCCATCAGCTGGACGGGCTTGCGCCACTGGCGGGAGGGCGCGGCGCCGGAGAGGATCACCAGGCCTTCGGCGTGGCGGCGCATGCGGGTGGTCATGTGGTCGAGGCGGAAGAGGTCGGCGAGCTCCTCGGTGTCCTCGGTGCGCCGCTCCATGCTGTCGAGCAGGGTGAGCTGGCGGTGCAGCAGCACCTGGTTGCGGCGGGCCAGGTTGACGAACACCTCGGAGACCCCGCGGCGCAGCTCGGCCTGCTTGACGGCGGCCTCGATGGCCGCGCGCTGGAGGGAGTTGAGGGCCTGGCCGACCTGGCCGACCTCGTCCTTCTCGTACTCCAGGCGGGGGGCCTCGGTCTCCACGTCCACGTGCTCGCCCGCGGCGAGGCGGCGCATCACGCCCGGGAGGCGGATGCCGGAGACCTCGTGGGCCTCCTTGCGGAGCCGGGAGAGGTCGCGGATCAGGTCGCGGCCGATGCGCACGGACAGGACGAGGGAGACGACGAGGGCGATGAACCCGAGCACCCCGGCGAGGGCGGCCTGCACGAGGACGTCCATGGCGACGGGTTCGACGCGCTTCTGGTAGCGATCGCCCGCGGCGGTGCCCATGACGGCGAGGTCTTCGAGCACCTTGCCGGTGGCCTCGTCCCACTGGGCGGCGGTCACGTTGCGCGGGCTGTGGGTCGCGCCCTGGACGAGGAACCGTTCCTCCGCCTCGCGCAGGGAGCGGCTCTCCGGGTTGTTCCAGTACTGCTCGAACTGCTGCCGGTCGGCGGCGGGGAGGATCGCGAGGTTGAACTCGTAGAGCAGCTTGCGGTTGGCGACGAAGTCGGAGACGTGCCGGACGTCCGCCTGGCTGACGTTGCGGGCGGCCAGGGCCCCGGCGACGAGGGCGTCCTCGCGGGAGAGCGTCTCGCGGGCACGGGTGATGCCGACGAGGGCGCGGCCCTGCTTGTCCATCTCCACGTCCTGGAGGGCGTGGAGGTTCATGAGGAAGTCGTAGCAGGGGTCCACGAGCCGGTTGTAGAGCTCCAGCGCCTGGCCGGTGTCGACGGAGCCCCCGTCGACCGCGCCGCGCAGGGCTCCGATGCTGCGGAAGGCTTCGAGGATGGAGTTCAGGTGCCGGGCCGTGGACGGGGTGAGTTCGTCGACGACCTCGGGGTCCCTGGCGTCGGCGGAGATCCTCTCCACCGCGTCGTCGGTGGCCGCGCGCGTCTTGGCCAGCTCGGTGGTGGCGTTGGAGGCGCGGGGGTCGCCGATGACCACGAGGGTCTGGCGGCGTTCCTTCTGGATGACGCGGACGACGTCCTCGACCGGGTAGCCGACCTTGTCGATGACATAGGCGACACCGAGCAGTTGGACGGCCTGCCGGCCGGTGATCACTGTTGCGAAGCCCCAGAGGGCGGTCAGGGAGACGAGCGGCACAAGGAGCAACGCCACGATCTTCCGGCGGATGGACTTCCCGCGAAAGCGCATGGCCTCCCCAGCCTCCCCCAGCTCAACCCCGTTACCGGGGGTTGGTGTTCCGTCATTTAAACGGCGTGAGCCTACTACTGCCACGGCGCACCTTCGAAGGCCTGTCCGGACGTTTTCGGCCTGACCCCGGGACGAAGATCACGAGTTGTCCGTTAGATCCAGTGAAGTGCGGCCCGATATGTGGCAGATGACACTCCGTGGGGCCTCGGTTCCCGTAGTGGAATGGATGGCTGGAATTCTTCGTTCCGCGATACTTCGGGGCGCAGGTCGCGTCCGGGATCCGGGAATCTCTGGGCCCGTTCGTGCGTCTACCTGTTCGGGGCGGGCATGAGCGGCCGCGAGGAGGGGAGGGAGCCGACCATGGCGAAGAAGTACGAGGAACACCGCGGGGAACACGGCTACCGCGACGGCGGCGGCGCGGGGGCCGGGGGCGCGCGGGGGCGGGTCCTGTGGGTGGACCAGCCGGCGGGACGCCGGCGCATGCCGGATCCGGTGCGGAGGTCGGCCGTGCGGGCGGTGCTGATCGTCGCCCTGACGCTGACGGCCGCGACGATCGCCTTCTTCCTGACGGTCACCGGGTCCTGGCTGGCCCTTCCGCTGTCGCTGGGGGCGATAGCGGGGACGGTCGTGGCCACCTGGGGCGTGCTCGACGTACTGATCACCCGGCAGGCGTGGAACCAGCGCAACGGGGTCCTCTCGGAGCCCAGCAGCACGGCCCGGGACCGGCGCCGCGAGCGCCGCAGGGCGCACCGGGAGGCCCGCTCGGCGCCTCCGCTGCCGCCCCGCACACCGGTGCGCGGCGAGGCCAACGGCATCTGGCCGCCGCCGACGGGCACCGGACGGAGCTGAGGCGGGCACCGGACGGGGCCGGGGCGCGCGCGGCCGGGCACCGTCCGGGTCACGGCACTGGGCCGTCTCTTTCGGATCTTGCCGGGCCCGCGACGCCTGGCACCGCACCTGGCCGCACTGCCGAGGCGACCACGTACGCCCAGTACGAGAACGCCCCGACAGCACGCCCAGGCACGGCACCAGACGCCGCGGACTCGGCCGACAAGATCCGAAAGAGACGACCTAGCTGCGGCGGTACATGCGGGTCGCCGTGATCTCGCCGTGGATCGTCTCCCCCTCCGTGAACTGCTGGGGCAGGCCCGGGCGCAGGTGCTCCTCGACGCTGATGTACTTGAGCCCCGCGCGCAGGTCGGCGTCGTTGCGCAGGCGGATGACCAGCGGGAACTCGGCGAGGGCCGTGGTGTCGAACAGGCCCGTGGTGTAGAGCAGCTGGACGCCGAGCGCGTCCGAGACGGCCCGCTGGAGCTCCAGCAGGTACGTGGCGTTCGCGCGCCCGATCGGGTTGTCGAGGAAGAGCGTGCCCGCGTGCCGGTGCTTGTCGCGGCCCCGGTCGTTGCTGCGCAGCGCCGCCATCGTGCAGTAGAGCGCGATCGCGGCGGTGAGCAGTTGCCCGCCGGAGAACACGTCGCCCATCTGGCCGACCGGGACCCGCTCGGCGCGCAGCACCGCGTCGGGCTTGAGGATCTCCACCGCGATGCCCTTGGGTTCCAGGGCCGCCGAGACCCCGTGCAGCAGCAGGGACATGCCGTCGCGGCGGCCCTCGCCGAAGGTGGCGGTGCTGTTCTTCTTCAGGGCCCCGCGGGTCGCCTCGTCGATGACCTCGCCGAGCCGCTCGGTGAGGGTGGCCTGGTCGGGCTCCTCGAAGCGGATGCGCAGGAACTCCTGGCCGGACCACTCCCCCAGGCCCTCGGGGAGCTGGGAGAGCCGCTGGGCGGAGCGCAGCGTGGCCAGGGCCGACTCCACGAGGCCGCGCAGCCGGTCCACGATGCTGTCGCGGTTGCGCTCCAGCTGGGCGAGCTCGTCGGTGAGGACGCGCAGCCGGGGGGCGAAGGCGACCGCCCAGGCCGCCGCGTGCTCGGGCAGGGCGGAGGCGGGCAGTTCGCGGATCTGCTGGCGCGCGGGGGTGCGCACCTGCTCGTAGCGGTTGGAGTTGGCGTGCCGGACCAGGATGTCGCTCGCCTCGCGGACGGCGGCCTCGGCGGCCGACAGGTCGCCGGCGCAGGCCCGTAGCGAGCGGCGGGCCTCGGTGGCCGACTGGCGGGCCTCCTCCAGGCTGCCCGGGTGGACCACCGGCTCCTGCTCGTCCTCCTGGTGGGTGTGGTCCCGCAGGAGGTCGCGGAGCATGGCCGCGGTCTCGTCGAAGCCGCCCGCGCCCTCCTCGGCGGTGCGGTGGGCGCGCAGCAGGTCGGCGTGGGCCGCGCGGGCGGACTCCACGGCGGCGGTGTGGGCTCCGAGTTGGGCGGTGGCGGTACGGAGCCTGGCCTGGGCCTCCTCGACGTTGTCGGGGATCAGCTCCTCGGGCAGCTCGGTGTGCGCCCCGCCCTCGGCGGGGGCGTGCCGTTCGGCCTCGCCGCGCAGCCGCCCGAGCTGCTCGCTCGCGGTGGAGGCGCGGGTCTCCAGCATCTGGACGAGGGCTTCGGCGCGAGCGGCGGCGGCCTGCCGGGAGGGGCCGTCGGCTCCGTCGGTGCCTTCGAGGAGCTGGGCGGCGCGGGTGCGGACCTTGTTGGTGAGGCGGTCGAGCTCGGCGAGGGCCACGCTCTCGTCGCTCTCGGCGCGGGCCTGTTCGGAGCGCAGGTCGGCTCCGACGCCGACCTTCTCGTAGAGCTGGGAGGCGGCGCGGTAGGCCTCGCGCAGCGCCGGGAGCGGCGCCTTGGCCGTAGCCCCCCTGGTCCCTGCGGGCGACTCGGGCAGCGGATCGGGGGCGCCCGCGATCTCGGCGCGCTCGGCGCGCAGGGCGCGGGCGGTGCGGCGGGCGTCGTCGGCGGCGCGCTGGGCGGCGCGGCGGTCCTCGTCGGCGGCCCGGGCCCGGTCCAGGCAGACCTCGGCGCGGGCCTCGGACTCGGCGGCGTCGTCGGCGAGTTCGCGCAGCCTGGTCTGCCAGCCGGCGCGCTCGCGGAGCCGGTAGGCGAGGCCGGCGAGGGCGTCCGCGACGCGGCGTGCGCGCTGGGCGGTGTCCTGGCGCTCGTCGCGGACGCGGGAGGCATCGGCGGCGGCCTCGTCGGCCTCGGCGCGTACGGTACGGGCCTCCGCGAGCTCGGCGTCGGTCTCCTCGGCGAAGCCGCGGGCGGCGGCGGCCTGCTCCGCGAGCTCGGCGAGCCGGCCGGTCGGGCAGCCGGTGCGCCAGGACAGCAGCCGGGCGGCGAGCTCGCGGTCGCCGGACAGCCGGGCGGCGAGCTCCCGGATCTCGGTGTCGCGGGCGGTGGCCCGGGCGCGCAGCGCCTGGCGCTCCTCGTCGGCGGCGTGCTCGTCGTGCATGGCCGGGTTCGGCGGCACGATGAAGATTCCGGACCCGGTGGCGTCGCCGGCCGGGGGAACCGGCGCCAGCAGGGCCGCGGCGGTGCCGACGGCGACGGTGGAGCGGGGCAGCAGGGCGGCGCCGGAGAGGACCTCGCGGGCCCGGGAGTGGGTGTCGGGGTCGGTGATGACCACCCCGTCGACGAGTTCGGGGCGGGCGGCGAGGACGGCGGCGTGGTCGGCCGGGTCCACGGACTGGGCGAGGTAGCGCCAGCCGGGGAGGGCGGGGATGCCGTGCTCGCCGAGGAACTCGACGGTGGCGAGGACGTCGGGGCCGGGCGGCAGCAGGCCGCCGTCGCCGAGGGCGCCGAGGATGCGGGAGTCGTCGGCGGCGGCCGTGCGCAGGTCGAAGAGCTGGCGTTCGGCGGCCGCGACTCCGCGGGTCAGCAGGTCGCGCAGCTCGTCGGCGCCCCGGTCGAGGTCGGCGACCGTCAGCCCGGCGGCCTCGGTGCCGGTCGTGGTGTGGGACCCGCCCTCGGGCGCGCCGTCCGTCCGGGTCGCTCGCGGGGTGTCCGGGAGGCCCAGGAGGGCGGCCAGGCGCGGGGCCCCGGCGAGGGAGGCGGCGGCCCGGTGCTCGGCGTCGTGGGCGGCCTCGGCCGCGTCGGCGGCGTCCGCCGCACGGGCGGCGGTGAGTTCCGCGCGGGATTCCGCCGCGGCGGCCTCGCGGGCGGCCTCGGCGGCGGTGCGGGCGGCCTCGCGGGACTCGTCCCAGGCGGCCACGGCCGTCTTCTCCGCGTCGGCGGCGGCCAGGGCGGCGCGCGCCGGGTCGGCGTCGGGGGCGGAGTCGTCGAGCCAGCCGGCCCGGACGGCCTCGGCGGTCTCCTGCTGGACCTCGGCGAGGCGGGCGCGCAGGTGCTCGGCCTCGCTGCGGGCCCGCTGGGCGGCCGTGGCCGCGGCGGTGGCGGCGCGGTGGGAGGACTCGCCGGTCTCCTGGAGGACGGCGGAGCGCTCCTCCTCCTCGTTGGCGGCCCGCTCGCCCTGTTCGGCGGCGGCGTGCAGGGCCCGTACGAGCTCGGTGGCGGCGGTGGCCCGGGCGGCGAGCGCCGGGGCCGCGTCCCGCTCGGCCTCCAGGATCGCGGCGGCGACCCGGGCGGACCGGTCGGCGGCGGAGCGGTGGCGCAGCACGTGCTCGGCGGCCTGCCAGGCGGAGTGCAGGGTGCGGGCTTCGAGCAGTTCGCGGCGCTGCGCGGCGGCGGCCTTGTCCGCGACGGTCAGGGCCAGCGAGGCGTGCCGGTAGGCGAGTTCGGCCGAGACGGCGGCGCTGCGGGTGCGCGCGGACTCGGCGGCGGTGACCTGGTGGGCGGCTGCGGTGACCCGCTGCGCGAGGTCGGCGGCTCGGCCGCGCTCCTCGCCGGCGCGGGCGGACAGGCGCCGGGCGAGGGTGCGCGTACGGCGTTCGGCGCCGGCGTGGACGTCGCGCAGCCGGGAGCGGGCCGCGGCGGCCTCGACGATCTTGGTGAGGAGGTCCACCGAGCCCGCGGTGAACTCCCGTTCGGCCATCAGCTCGGCGCGGCGGCCGAGCTTGTTGCCGAAGCCGTGGACGAGGTCGGCGAGGCCGTCGGTGTCCCGGGTGTCGGTGACCGCGCGCAGCAGCAGGTCGGTGAAGTCGGAGTCCTTCTTGACCGCGAAGAGGCCGGCGGCCTCGCCCTCGTCGGCGTTCATCTCGCGCTGGTATCGGAAGAGTTCGGGGTCGAGACCGACCTCGGTGAGGTGCTCGTTCCAGCGGTCGTGGATCTCCTCGAAGTAGACCTCGAGGTGCGGGTACGCCTTGCCGGCTTCGGTCAGGGCGTCACGGAAGCCCTTCATGGTGCGGCGGCGGCCCTGGGCGCCGGAGACGCCTTCCACGGGCGGGCGCACCGAAGTGGCCTCGGCCACCGGGAGGTTGTCCAGGCTGAGGCCCGGGCCGGGCCGGAAGGAGTACCAGGCCTCCGCGAACTTGCGCGGGTCGTTGGAGACTTGGCGCCCGCGCCATTCGCTGACCTTGCCGACGACCACGCACTCGCCGGTCTGGGTGTGCTGCCATTCCAGCGCCACGTGACCGCAGTCGTCGGCCAGCAGGAACTTGCGCAGGACGCCGGAGCTGGCGCCGCCCAGGGTGTTGCGGTGACCGGGCAGCATGACCGAGAAGATCAGCTTGAGGAGGACGGACTTGCCGCCGCCGTTCTCCAGGAAGAGCACCCCGGCGGGTGCGGGGCGGCGCGGCGGGCCGGTGGGCTCGTCCTCGAAGAACTCCGCCTGGGCGGGCGCCGGATGGGGCACCGGCTCGCCGACTCCGCGCAGGTCGAGCACGGTGTCGGCGTAGCGCGCGCCGGCGGGCCCGATGGAGTAGAGGCGGATCCGGGACAGCTCGTACATGGCGGCGGACTCTCGTGGTCTTTCGTAGGTCGTACGGGGACGGGTGGCGGGGCGGGGGGCGCGTGCGCGGGCTAGGCGTGGAAGGGCAGGCCCGCGTCGGCGGCGAGCTCCAGGTCGTCGCCCTCCGGCGGCGGGAGCAGGCTGGCGGAGCCGTCGCTGACGGGGACGACGCCGAGGTCGAGGAGCTCGGCCATGGCCGCGCTGCCCGCCATGTCGCGGACCTGGAGCTGGTAGCGGGGGGTGGTGCGGTACGTGCCTCCGGCGTCGTCCCCGGTGCGCTGGAGGAAGCCGGAGTCGGTGAGGAAGGCGGCGGCCTTGCCGACGATGCCGGTGGTGGAACCGGCCAGCCGGCGGGCGTCCTTGGTGGCGCCGGTCGCGCTGCGGCGGGCGTAGACCCGCCAGGCGGCCTCCAGGCCGGGGGCGTCGGAGGCCGGGTCGGTGTTCTCGCCGAGTTCCTCGGCGCGCTCCTCCAGGCGGCGGCAGGTCTGCCGGACGAAGGCGTCCACGCCGTTGACGGTGATCCGGCCGATGTAGCCGTCGTCGGCGAGGTCCTCGGGGCGGGGGAAGGCCAGGGCCGCCACGGCGAGGTGGGCGAGGCCGTGCAGGAAGCGGTCCGCGGAGTCGGCGGTGGTGCGGCGGGCGTAGTCGCCCATGCGGACGGCGAACACGGAGTCCTCACCGGCGGCCACCGCCATGCCGGCGCGGGAGGACACCTCCAGGACGACCAGGCCGAGCCCGGTGGCGACGGCGTCGGCGAGCCGGGCGAAGGCGGGGTCCTCGCGGTAGCGGCGCAGCAGTTCCGCGTATTCGGCGTCGCGGGCGGGCAGCAGCTTGGGCTGGAGCCCGAACGCTACGAGCCGGGCCGCGTCCGCGGCATCGGCCGGGGTTACGGGGCCCTGCGGGGCCGGGGCCGGGGCCTGTGCGGGTGCCTGGACCGGAGCCGGGGCCTCGTGCGCGTCGGGCTCGCTCCACGCGGGGTGCTGCTCGGCGTGGTCGCTCACGGGTGGGTCTCCTCGGTGGTGCGGGTGGTGTACGTACGGATGCGCCGGGCAGCGGGAGTGTGCGGCGGCCGCGGGGCGGCGGGTCGGGCGTGCGGCGGCCGCGGGGCGGCAGGCCCGGCATGCGGGGGCCGCACAGCGGCAGGCCCAGCACGCCC
>NZ_JBHXKA010000092.1:0-4712 GCF_042722885.1 Streptomyces sp. NPDC058401 | reverse complement strand
CGGCACGCCCGGCACGCCCGGCACGCCCGGCACGCCCGGCACGCCCGGCACGCCCGGCACGCCCGGCACGCCCGGCACGCCCGGCACGCCCGGCACGCCCGGCAGGCCCGGCAGGCCCGGCAGGCCCGGCAGCGGGGAGTCTTCCCCCACCCCGCCCCTTCCCGAAAGCAGGGGCGAGCCCCCACACCCCCGGGCGGGACCGCGCCACCAGGGGCTCCGCCCCGGTGACCGGGGTCGTCACCCCCGTCGGGGACGGGACACCCCGGCGCTGGACGACGTAGCAATCAGCCCCGCCGCGGACGACTCCACAGAGGACAACTCCGTGGCAATCGGTCTCGCCGCGGACGGCTCCGCAGGGGACCGCTCCATAGCGAGCAGCCCTGCCACGGACCGCCCCGCCGGGGACAGCACCGTCGCGGGCGGCTCCGCAGAGGGCAGCTCCGCCGCGAGCAGCCCCGCAGGGGACAGCTCCGCAGGAGCCCGCCCCGCAGGGGCACGCCCCGCCCCTGGCGGTCCCGCCGTGGCTCCGTTCGTCGCCCGGCCAGGGCCAGGGCGGGGTCATGCTGCCTCCGTGCGGTCTGCCGTCATGGCTGCCGCGTCCAGGAGGGCGGTGCCGACGATGAGGTCCGCGCCGCCGAATTCCGGGTCTTCGAGTTCCGTGCCGTCGTCGACCGCGAAGAGGAGCCGCTCCTCGCCCTGGCGGTAGGCCGTGCCCACCGCGGGGCTCGCCGCGTGGACGGCCAGGAGGGCGACGAGGTAGGGCAGGTCCGGGTCGGAGCGGCGGGCCTCCGCCAGGAGGCCGGACAGGCGGCGCGGGGCGTCGTGCGGGAGTTCGAGGAGTGCCATCGCGGCGGCGAGCTGCTCCTCGCTGAAGCGGCTGTCGTCGGGGGTGGCGATCAGGTCCGGCTCCGGCATCTCCAGACCGAGGTGCTCGCGCTCCACCGGCGGGGTGAGGAGGATCTCCACCAGGTCCGCGACGCGGACCGAGACGGGGGTGCGCAGGCCGGCGCCCGACGCGAAGAAGGCGTCCGTGACGCGGATGGCCTGGGCGACCGGGAGCGGCAGCACGGGGGCGACGAGCTGTCCGTACAGGTCGATCCCGGAGCGCGGCGCGGGGGCCGCGAAGGCCTGGCGGTCCTGTTCGGCGCGGAACAGCGGGCCCGCGTCGAGCAGTCGGGACTGGAGCTGGGTGTGGCGGCGGATGCAGTCCTTGACGATGTCGACCAGTTCGGCGGCGCGCCGCTTGTTGTCGGGCTCCTCCGCCTCGTCGCGGGCCTTGCGGATGTTGGTCAGGATCGCGTTCTCGTGGCGGTAGCGGTCGGCGACGTGGTCGAGGGCCTCCGCGATCATGTCGGGGACGGTCACCAGCCAGTCCACCGCCCGTACGTTGCGCCGGGTCGCGTCCAGTGTGCGGCGCAGGGTCTCGGCGTACTGGACGGTGCGGTAGCGGGCCTGCTCGGCGGCGAGTTGGGCGTCGGCGAGCCGGCCCCGGCTGATCAGGACCTCCAGTTTGACCTCGGCGGCGATCTGCGCGCTGGTGACGTCCGTGTCCAGGGCGCCGACCAGGACGTTGACGGCCTCGTCCGTCGTGCGCAGGTACACCGCGCCGCCGTAGCCCGGGACTTCCTCGATCAGCTTGAAGTCGTAGTCGCGGCGGACGTACACCCCGTCCGGGCCGAACGTGCCGTAGATCGCGCGGAATCCGCGGTCGACGCTGCCGACGTTGATGAGGTTCTCCAGCACCCAGCGGGCCACCCGCTCGTGCTCGGCCGCGGGGCGCGCCGGTGCCTGGGCGGCGACGCGCGGCAGCAGGCGTGCCACTATCTGCTCGTGGTCGGCGCCGGTGTCGAAGTCCATGTTGAGCGTGACCAGGTCGATCGCGGCGAGCGCGACCTCCGCCATCGCGTACACCCCGTACTCGCCGGCCAGATTGGCCTTGCGCACGTCGAGGTCGTGGAGCGGGGCGGTGCAGGCGAGCGCGCGCAGCCGCCGGGCCAGGCCCTCGTCGGCGGCCGGGCCCGGCGCCGGGGAGGGAAGGGTCTTCGCCGGGGCAGGGAGAGTCACGGGCAAAGACTAGGCGCTGACCCTGACAACATCCCAAACGGGATGGTTCGCCCGATCCTCCCGCCGTGGGCGGGAGCGCGGCCCGCGGGCTGTTCTACGCTCACCGCATGGCTTCCATGATCACGCCGGACACCCCGGCGGCCGCCCCCGTGATCGATCTCAACGCCGACCTCGGCGAAGGCTTCGGGCGGTGGACGCTGACCGACGACGAGGCCCTGCTGTCGGTCGTCACGAGCGCCAACGTCGCCTGCGGCTTCCACGCCGGCGATCCGTCCATCATGCGCCGCGTCTGCGAGCTGGCGGCCGCGCGCGGGGTGCGGATCGGCGCGCAGGTCTCGTACCGGGACCTGGCGGGCTTCGGCCGCCGCTCCATGGACGTGCCGGCCGGTGAGCTGGCCGACGAGGTGGCCTACCAGATCGGGGCGCTGGAGGTCTTCGCGCGGGCGGCCGGGTCCCGGGTGTCGTACGTGAAACCGCACGGCGCGCTCTACAACCGCACCGTGCACGACTCCGGCCAGGCCGCCGCGGTGGTGGCGGGCGTGCTGATCGCGGCCGGTCCCGCCGGGCTCCCGGTGCTCGGGCTGCCCGGTTCCCTGCTGCTCGCCGCCGCCGGGCGGGCCGGGCTGCCGGCCGTCCCGGAGGCCTTCGCCGACCGGGCCTACACCCCGGAGGGCACCCTCGTACCGCGCGGCGAGCCGGGCGCCGTGGTCCACGACCCGGACGCCGTGGTGGCCCGCGCCCTGGACATGGCCGCCCGGCACGCGGTGACGGCCGCCGACGGCTCCCGGATCCCGGTGGCCGCCCGCTCCCTGTGCCTGCACGGGGACACCCCGGGCGCGGCCGACCTGGCCCTGCGGGTCCGCGGAGCGCTCGGCGGGGCCGGGGTGCGGGTGGAGGCCTTCGCATGAGGGCGCTGGAGGCCGGCGCCGGGGCGCTGCTGCTGGAGGTGGACTCCGCCGAGGAGGTGGCCGCGCTCCACGCGGAGCTGCTGCGCCGCCGGGACGCGGGCGAGCTGGGCGGGGTAGGGGAGATCGTCCCGGCGGCCCGGACGATCCTGCTGGACGGGGTACGGGAGCCGCGCGCCCTAGCGGCCCGGATCGCCCGCTGGCCGGTTCCCCCGCTCGCACCGTCCGACGGGCCGCCCCCGGTGACGGTCCCGGTGCGCTACGACGGCCCCGACCTCGCGGAGGTGGCCGCGCGCTGGGAGGTGGCGCCCGAGGAGGTACCGGGCATCGTCGGCGGGATCACCTTCCGGGTGGCCTTCTGCGGGTTCGCCCCGGGCTTCGGCTACCTGACGGGCCTGCCCGCCCGCCTCCACCTGCCCCGGCGCGCGACGCCCCGTACGGCGGTACCGGCGGGCTCGCTGGCCCTCGCGGGCGAGTACGCGGGGGTCTACCCGCGGTCCTCCCCCGGCGGCTGGCAGCTGATCGGATCCACCGACGCCGTGCTGTGGGACCCGGCGCGGGAACCCGTCGCGCTGTTCGCGCCGGGGGTACGGGTGCGGTTCGCCCCGGCGGAGGCGCTGTGAAGGGGCTGGAGGTCGTACGGGCGGGCGCGCTGACCACCGTCCAGGACCTGGGGCGGCCCGGGTACGCCCACCTCGGCGTCCCCCGCTCCGGCGCCCTCGACGCGGGGGCGCGCGCGCTGGCGAACCGGCTCCTGGGCAATCCGCCCGGGGCCGCCGTCCTGGAGACGACCCTGAACGGGGTCGGGCTACGGGCCGTGGGCGGCCCGCTGACCGTGGCGGTGACCGGGGCGCCGTGCGCGGTACGGGTCTGCGGGCGCCCGGTGGCCTGGGGAGCGCCGGTCCTGCTGCGCGACGGGGCGGAGCTGGACGTGGGCCCGGCGGAGTCGGGGGTGCGCGGCTACGTGGCGGTGCGGGGAGGGTTCGCGGTCGAGCCGGTGCTGGGCAGCCGCTCGACCGATCTGCTGTCGGGCCTCGGCCCGCCGGTCCTGGCGGCGGGGGCGCTGCTGCCGGTGGGCGCACCGGGCCCGGATCCGGTGGCCGGGGTGGACGGTCCGGCCGTTCCGGGCCCGCCCTCGGAACTGGTGCTCCCGCTGCGGCTGGGGCCGCGGGCCGACTGGTTCACCGCGGAGTCGGTGACGGGGCGGCTGCTGCGGGCGACGTACCGGGTCTCGGCCTCCTCCAACCGCGTCGGGATGCGGACGCAGGGGCCGGCGCTGGTGCGGGCGCGGGGTGGTGAGCTGGCGAGCGAGGGGATGGTGCTCGGGGCGGTGCAGGTGCCGCCGGACGGGCAGCCGGTGGTGTTCCTCGCGGACCACCCCGTGACCGGGGGGTACCCCGTGGTCGGGGTCGTGGTGGGTGCCGCGCTTGATGCGGTGGCGCAGGCGGGGGTGAGGGTGCCGGTCCGGTTCGTCCGAGCCTGACCGGGGCGGGCTGCCCCGCCCGGGGGTGCCGTGCCCCGCCCGGGGGTGCCCTGCCCGAGGGGTGCGCCTCCTCGGGGCCCGCCTGGGCGAGGCGGGGGCTCGGCCGGGCGGGGGCTGCGGGTGCCGCTGCGCGGGGCTGGGTCCCCTACCCGCCCTTCCACCGTTCCCCGGGCCAGCCCGGACCCGGTCCTCAAACGCCGGACGGGCTGCAAACGGGGCACCGGGCTGCGCCCGGACCCCCTGGGGCTCCGCCCCAGACC
>NZ_JBHXKA010000091.1:0-32685 GCF_042722885.1 Streptomyces sp. NPDC058401 | reverse complement strand
GTCCCGGCCTCGGCCTCGGTCCCGGCCTCGGTCCCGGCCCCGGCCCCGGTCCCGGCCTCGGCCTCGGCCCCGGTCCCGGCCCCGGTCCCGGCCCCGGAACCGGCCCAGGGCAAGGCTCCAGGCAGGGCCTCGGGCATGGCCCCGGCTCTGGGCATGGCCTCCGGCATGAATCCGAGCTCGGGCGCGGCCCCGGACCTGGCCTCCGGCAGGGCTTCGGGGGCGGCTTCGGGCACGGTCCCGGACGCGGTTCTTGCCTCGGAGAGGGCTTCGGCGGGGGAGAGTTCCCCCACCCCGCCCCTTCCCGAAACCGGGGGCAGTCCCCTGGACCCCGGCGCGGAGCCCGGTCCTCCGGGCGGGGCGGGGCCGGATCCCAGAGCCTCGGTTGCGGGGGCGTGCAGGAAGGGGGTGGGGCCGGGCCGGGCGGGGCCGGTGGGGGCCCAGGGGTCGGGGAGGGCGGCCAGGGCCGTCAGGAGGTCGGCGGCCAGGGCTCGGAGTTCTGGCGGGGCCGGGGTGGGGGAGGCGCCCGCGCGGGCCGGGGCGAGGTGGCCGCCCGCCGCGAGCCAGACGCGCAGCAGGGGCTCCGCGGCCTCCCCGCGGCCGTCCTCGGCGGCCTGCCGGAACTCGTGGCCGACCAGGTCCTCGGGCTGGACCCACGTCAGCCGGACAGCCCCGGCCCCGGTCTCGGCCGTGGCTCTGCGGCCGGCTCTGGCCCCGGTCTCGGCTTCGGCCCCGCGGCCGGTCTCGGCTCCGGCTCCGGTCTCGGCTTCGGCTTTGCGGCAGGTCTCGGCCCCGGTCTCGGCCGTGGCTCCGCGGCCGGCCCCGGCCCCGGACCCGGACCCGGCCCCGGCTCCGGCCCCGGTCTCGGCTCCGGTTCCGCGGCCGGACCCGGCTCCGGTCTCGGCCGTGGCTACGGCCCCGGTGGCCGGGGTCGGGAGGCCGGGGTCCAGGGGCTTGCCCCTGGTTTCGGGAAGGGGCGGGGTGGGGGAATCCTCGGCCCCGGCCCGGGCAGGGCCGCGGGTCTGCGCTCCCCGGGCCCCGTGGGGGCCCGGAGCCGGGCCGGGCATGGGCGGTGGCGCTGGCGGAGTGGTCGGGCGCGTGGCCCGGGTTGGGGACGTCGGCGTGGGGGCCGAGCCGCCGGGTCCCGCCCCCGGGGCCGAGCCACGGGGTCCCGCCCCCGGGGCGGGAGACTCCGGGCCGGGCAGGGGCGGGTTGCAGTCGTCCTGGGTCCGGGGCGGTGCGGCGTGCCCGAGTGGGTCGGTGTCGGCGGGTGACGGGGCGGCCGGGTGGATCGGGGTCATCGGGGGGCCGTCAGGGCGGCGAAGGCGGCTTCGTGGGCGCGGCGGCGGGAGTGGTCGAGGGCGAAGACCTCCCGGGTCACCGCGGCCAGCGAAACGGCCGGTGCGTGCAGGTCCAGGCGGCTGGCCTCCGCGACCCGGTCCGCCCAGGCGGGCGGGACGGCGGAAACGCCCGACAGGGCTCCCGCGATCGCACCGGCCATGGTCGCGATGGAGTCGCAGTCGCGGCCGTAGTTGACCGCGCCGAGCACGGAGGTCTCGTAGCAGCCCTCGGCGACGAGCAGCATGCCGAGCGCGACCGGGAGTTCCTCGATCGAGTGGAGGCGGGAGGGGCGCCGCGCGCCCAGGGACGGCGCGCGGTAGTCCGGGCCGACCGAGTCGTACGGGGCGACGGCCGCCCGGAGGGGGGCCAGCGCCGACTCGAAGTCCCGGTGGCGGGCGGCGACTTCGCACACCGCCGCGATGGCCGCGCGGGTGCCGTCCTTGGACAGGGAGAGCGCGGTGTCGACCACCGAGGCCGCCGTGGCGCCCGGTACGCAGGCCGCCGCCACCGCCGCCGCGAACACGCCCGCCGCCTCCCGCCCGTACGAGGACTGGTGCGCGCCCGTGACGTCGAGCGCCTCCGCGTACGCCCCCGCCGGATTGCCGGCGTTGACGAGGCCGACCGGCGCCATGTACATCGCCGCACCGCAGTTGACGATGTTGCCGTTGCCCGCCTCCCGCGGGTCCGCGTGCGCGTAGTGCAGCCGGGTCACGATCCACTTCTCGGCGAGGAAGATCCGCTGGAGGGGGAGGGCGTCCGCCTCCAGCTCCGGGATCCAGCGGGGGATCGTCATCAGGTCCGGGACCAGGTGCTCGGCGATCGCGTACGCGTCCAGGTGGTCCCGTACGGCCTCGTACACCCGGACCAGCGCGTGCGTCATCAGGGTGTCGTCGGTGACGTGGCCGTCGCCCTTGTGGTAGGGGGCGATCGGGCGCGCCGTACGCCAGTCCTCGTGCCACGGGCCGACGATGCCGCGCACCCGGCCGCCGTGCCGCTCCACGATCTGTTCCGGGGTCCAGCCCTCCACCGGGCCGCCGAGCGCGTCGCCGACGGCCGCGCCGACGAGGGCGCCGGTGATCCGGTCGTCCAGGGAGGGGAAGGGGGTGGAGGTGGTGTCGGGGGTGGGGTCCACGGGGGTCAGGGTCGTCATGTCCGGGGGTTTCCTTGGGGCTTGGGTGAGGTGAGTTCCGTACGGGTGAGCAGCGCGGCCAGTTCGACGAGGTCGGTGCCCGCCAGGCGGGGGAGGGCGCAGCCGGAGAGGGTGCGGCACGCTTCGCGCCAGGCGGCGGGGAGCGAGTCGCCGCCGCCGAGGGCGCCGGTCAGCGCACCGGCGAGGGCGGGGGCGGAGTCCGCGACGCGCGACAGGCAGGCGGCGGCCGGGACCGCCTCGCCGACCCGGCCGCGGGCGGCGGTGGCGAGGGCGAGGGCCACGGGGACGGTCTCCGCGGCGGCGATCCCGTAGCTGTAGACGTGGTCGACGATCTGGTGCTCCAGGAGCGGGACGATCGCGAAGGCCCCGCCGGCCGCGCCCCGCTCGGCGCGGGCGAGCTTCACCGCGTGCCGGGCGTTGCGGCCGATCTCGGTGGACTCCGGGAGCTGCGCGAGGGCGGCGTCGACGGCGGCGTCGGTGTCCGCGGCCGTACAGGTCCCGGTCCCGGCGAGGGCGGTGGCGATGGCGGCGGCCATGGCCCGCGCGCCGTGGACCCCGTCGCCGTCCTGGGTGTAGCGGGCGTCGAACTCGGCGAGGTCCGCCGCGGCCTCGGGGTCCCCGGGATGCACGACGGCGAGGACGCAGGCCCGGATGCAGGCGGCGTCGTCGAAGTAGTGCGGGTTGTCGTGGCCGGTGGCGGGCGGACGCAGGCCGGCGGCGAGGTTGCCGAGGCCGGCCCGGACGGAGATCCGGGCACGGAGGGGCAGGACGGCGGACTCCACCTCGGGCGCGCGTTCCGCTGCCGCCGCGACCTCGCTGGCCAGCGCGTTCCAGGCGAGGTCGATGGCGGCGCGCATGCGGCGGGACCGGGAGAGGTCGCTGAGCAGCACGCCGGCGGCGGTGAGCACGGACTCGGCGGCGAAGGCCGCCCACTCGGCGTCGTCGGAGGGGCCGAGGCGGAGGGGTTCCGGGGGCTGGTTGAGGGCGATGGGGACGGGGAGGGTGGTGGTGGCGTTCTGCTCGGCGAAGGTGTCGAGCTCCCGGGTGAGGCGGCGGGTCCACTCGGGCATCCGACTGGCCCGGTGCCGAGCGGCCGGCCACCCGGCGGCATCGCCCGCGGCGAGCCCGAGCAACAGCCCCTCGATCCGCCGGGGCCCCTCGGTGCGGGGGGTGTCGGTGGCGGTGGCCGTGGTCGTACGGGGCTGCGCGTCCTGCACGTCCGGCGCGTCCTGCACGGGCGGGCCGGTACGGGCCTGCGTGCGGGCGCCCCCGGGGGCGCAGACGGTGAGCGGGCCGGGCGCGGCCTCCACCGGGGGGGTGTGGGCCGGGGTGTCCCCCCGGAGCGCCCGGCGGGGCAGGTCCGCCGCATCGGGGGTACGGGCCGGCGTGCACGGCGGGGCGTCGAGCCCGGCGCGGGCCGGCTGCGGGCCGGAGGGACTCTCCCCGTACCCGCCCCTTCCCGAAACCGGGGGCAGCGCCCCGGGCCCCCGGACCGGCGCCGGTGCCCCCGTAACCCCGGGGGCGGCGTCGCCCCGTACGGCGGTCACGGCGCGACGGAACTCGGGTACGGGCGCACCGGCGACCACCGGGTCCCGGGCCGGTTCGGGACGGTCGGCCGTCGGGGCGACGGGCCGGCCCGCCTCCCGGCTGTCGGCCGGTCCGGTCGTGGTGTCGTCCGCCGGGTTCGGGTGGAGGGGCGGGTTGGCCGGGGTGTCGTCCGCCGGGTTCGGGTGGAGGGGCGGGTTGGCCGGGGTGGTGGGGGTCAGGGTCATCGGGGGGTCTCGGTTTCCGGGGTGAGGAGGTCCGCGATGTCCAGGACGTGGTAGCCGCGCATCGAGGGGAGGCAGCTGCCGCGGACCGGGCCGATCGCCGAGGACCAGGCGGCCGGGATGGCGGGGGCGCCGGACATCGCTCCGGCGAGCGCGCCCGCCACGGCGGCGGTGGTGTCCGCGTCGCGGCCCATGTTGACCGCCATGAGGACGGAGGAGGCGAAGTCGCCGCCGCACGCGGCGAACGCGCCGAAGGCCAGGCCGACCGCCTCCGGGGCCAGGTCGGTCCAGGGGTAGCCGCCGATGACCACCGCCGAGCGGACCGCCCGCTCGCCGCGCGGGGCGGCCGTCACGGCCCGGCGCAGGGAGCGGCCCGTCCAGGAGTCCGAGGGGATGACGGAGAGGGCCGCGGAGATGACGGAGGCCGCCGAGCCCCCGGCCATCGCCGCCGCGACCCCGGCCGCGACGGCCTGGCCGCCGTAGATGCCCTCGCCGTCGTGGCTGACGCAGCCGTCGATGGCGACCAGCCGGGCGGCCTCGGCGGGCCGGCCCGCCGCGAAGACGCCGAAGGGGGCCGCCCGCATGGCCAGGCCGTCCGACCAGGCGTGCCGGTGCTGGGCGGAGATGGGGGCCGCCAGGCCCCGGCGGAGGTTCTCCAGGGTGCCGCGTTCGGAGAAGCCCGCGCCGCGGAACGGGCCTTCGTCCAGGTCCGCGATCCAGTGGTGCCACGCCCGCTCGACGTGGGCGACCGTCAGCGCCGATCCGTGGCGGGCCAGCAGCAGGCCCGAGAAGATCGCGTACTCCGTGTCGTCCGTGCCCGCCGGATCGTCCGAGACGAAGCCCTCGATCCGGCCCCACTTCGCCCGGATCTCCGACGGCTTCATGTTCTCGGCGGGGGCACCCAGCGCGTCACCCACCGCGAGTCCGAGAAGAGCGCCCCGGGCCCGTTCGAGGAGGACCTGCGGATTGCATGCAATCTGCTTCATCAGCTCCATGGCGCGCCTCTCCCACTTGGATGGGACTCATATTGAGCCCTTGGGGGATTTGTGCCATGGCATGTGGTTTGTCGCTCGTCGCGAAACACCCGCCGCGGGTCGCCGTCACCCGGTCGCCGATCCCCAAAACCCCAGGTAAGTACGGCCTTCCTTGCTGGCGGAGGGCAAAAATCGTGCGTAGTTTCGAGGTGTTCCGGGGGAGTGGGTGTCCGCGCGCCGTCCATGGCACAGCTCTGTGCACCCGCTCGTACAAATGGGGAGATAGCCAGCCATGTCCATCATCGATATCGAAGCACCGCTTCACACCGCCCACCGCGACAACCACACCCACCGTGACGTCAACGGAGGATGGCTGCGCCCGGCGGTCTTCGGTGCGATGGACGGACTCGTCTCCAACCTCGCGCTGATGACCGGCGTGGCCGGCGGCGCCGTCGCCCCGCACGTCATCGTGGTCACCGGCCTGGCCGGCCTCGCCGCCGGAGCCTTCTCCATGGCGGCGGGGGAGTACACCTCGGTCGCCTCCCAGCGCGAGCTCGTGCTCGCCGAACTGGACGTGGAGCGCCAGCAGTTGCGCAAGCACCCCATCGACGAGATGGAGGAGCTGGCCGAGCTGTACGTATCGCGCGGCGTCGAGCCGGCGCTGGCCCGCGAGGTGGCCATGCAGCTGTCCCGCGACCCGGAGCAGGCGCTGGAGATCCACGCCCGCGAGGAGCTCGGGATAGACCCGGACGACCTGCCGTCGCCGATGGTCGCGGCCGTGTCCTCGTTCGGATCCTTCGCGCTCGGCGCGCTCGTCCCGCTGCTGCCCTACCTGCTCGGCCTGACCGTCCTGTGGCCCGCGGTGCTCGCGGCCCTGGCGGGCCTCTTCCTCTGCGGCGCGGTGGTCTCCCGGGTCACGGCCCGGTCCTGGTGGTACAGCGGGCTGCGCCAGCTCGTCCTGGGTGGCGCGGCCGCGGGTGTGACGTACATCCTGGGAACCTGGATCGGCGGAGCCGTAGGCTGACCGTGCAGGGAGTGAGACACTATGCAGTACGCAACATAAGTAGTCAGTTACTCGGCGGTTTCGTTTCCGTGTCCGCCGGGCATCAGACTCCGGGCGCCGGGCAATGAGGCCCGCCCCGTGCCGGGACCTTCGTCCCGTGTCCCGAGAGCCGGACACCTGCGAAAGTCCCCTCTTGTCTGCTCCGTGCAGTGTCCGCATGCTGGAATGACATATCCGCTTCTCGGGATTGTCGTCATCATGTAATCTGCACGAAATTTCGCAGAGGGCCAACGTCGTCCCTCGGCTATGCACATATGCCACGACGACGACGGGAGAGCCGATGCGTTCCGCATCCACGCACTCCGCGACCGGCCTCAGCACCACCGCCTGGTCGCCCATGGACGGTCGCCCCGCCCAGCAGGGCATGTACGACCCGCGCAACGAGCACGACGCCTGCGGCGTCGGCTTTGTGGCCAACCTCACCGGCGAGGCCAGCCACACGCTGGTCGAGCAGGCGCTGACCGTATTGCGGAACCTCGAGCACCGAGGCGCCACCGGATCCGAGCCCGACTCGGGCGACGGCGCCGGCATCCTCTCCCAGGTCCCCGACGCGTTCCTGCGCGAGGTGGCCGGATTCGACCTCCCCGAGGCCGGCGCCTACGCCGCCGGCATCGCCTTCCTCCCCGCCGACGGCACCGCACAGGCCGTCGCCGTGGAGCAGATCGAGGCCATCGCCGCCGAGGAGAACCTCACGGTTCTCGGCTGGCGCGAGGTTCCGGTCACCCCCGACCTGCTCGGCAACGGCGCCCGCGCCACCATGCCGGCCTTCTCGCAGCTCTTCGTGAGCAACGGGACGAGCGGGATCGAGCTGGACCGCAAGGCCTTCGTGCTGCGCAAGCGCGCCGAGCGCGAGGCCGGGGTCTACTTCCCGTCGCTCTCCGCCCGCACGATCGTCTACAAGGGCATGCTGACCACCGGCCAGCTGGAGCCCTTCTTCCCGGACCTCTCCGACCGCCGCTTCGCCTCCGCGATCTCGCTGGTCCACTCCCGGTTCTCGACGAACACCTTCCCGTCGTGGCCGCTGGCCCACCCGTACCGCTTCGTCGCGCACAACGGCGAGATCAACACGGTCAAGGGCAACCGGAACTGGATGAAGGCCCGCGAGTCCCAGCTGGCCTCCGGCCTCTTCGGCGAAGGCGCCCTCGAGCGCATCTTCCCGATCTGCACCCCGGACGCCTCCGACTCGGCCTCCTTCGACGAGGTCCTGGAGCTGCTCCACCTCGGCGGCCGGTCCCTCCCGCACAGCGTGCTGATGATGATCCCGGAGGCGTGGGAGAACCACACCTCCATGTCGCCGGCCCGCCGCGCGTTCTACAAGTACCACTCCACCCAGATGGAGCCGTGGGACGGCCCCGCCTGCGTCACCTTCACCGACGGCACCCAGGTCGGCGCGGTCCTCGACCGCAACGGTCTGCGCCCCGGCCGCTACTGGGTCACCGACGACGACTTCGTCGTGCTCTCCTCCGAGGTCGGCGTCCTGGACATCGACCCGGCCAAGGTCGTCCGCAAGGGCCGCCTGCAGCCCGGCAAGATGTTCCTCGTCGACACCGCCCAGAAGCGGATCATCGAAGACGACGAGATCAAGGACGCGCTGGCCGCCGAGCACCCGTACGCCGAATGGCTGGAGACGGGCGAGATCGAGCTGACGGACCTGCCCGAGCGTGAGCACATCGTGCACACCCACGCCTCGGTCACCCGCCGCCAGCAGACCTTCGGCTACACCGAGGAAGAGCTCCGCGTCATCCTCGCGCCGATGGCCCGCACCGCCGGCGAGCCGCTGGGCTCCATGGGCACCGACTCCCCGATCGCGGCCCTGTCCGCGCGCCCCCGGCTGCTCTTCGACTACTTCACCCAGCTCTTCGCGCAGGTCACCAACCCGCCGCTGGACGCCATCCGCGAGGAGCTCGTCACCTCGCTGCTGTCCTCGCTCGGCCCGCAGGGCAACCTGCTGGAGCCGACCGCCGCGTCCTGCCGCAGCGTCACCCTGCCGTTCCCGGTGATCGACAACGACGAGCTGGCCAAGCTCATCCACGTCAACGCCGACGGCGACATGCCGGGCATGAAGGCCGCCACCCTCTCGGGCCTCTACCGGGTCTCCGGCGGCGGCGAGGCGCTGGCCGCCCGCCTGGAGGAGATCCGCGGCGAGGTCGACGCGGCCATCGAGAACGGCGCGCACCTGATCGTCCTCTCGGACCGTCACTCCGACGCCGAGCACGCGCCGATCCCGTCGCTGCTGCTCACCTCGGCCGTGCACCACCACCTCATCGCCACCAAGCAGCGCACCCAGGTGGGTCTCCTGATCGAGGCCGGCGACGTCCGCGAGGTCCACCACGTCGCGCTGCTCATCGGCTACGGCGCGGCCGCGGTCAACCCGTACCTCGCCATGGAGTCCGTCGAGGACCTCCTGCGCGCCGGTACCTTCCTGTCCGGCCTGGAGCCGGAGCAGGCCATCAAGAACCTGATCTACGCGCTCGGCAAGGGCGTCCTGAAGGTCATGTCCAAGATGGGCATCTCCACCGTCGCCTCCTACCGCGGCGCGCAGGTCTTCGAGGCCGTCGGCCTGAACGAGGAGTTCGTCGCCGCGTACTTCGCGGGCACCGCCACCAAGATCGGCGGCGCCGGCCTGGACGTCATCGCCAAGGAGGTGGCCGCGCGCCACACCAAGGCGTACCCGGCCTCCGGCATCGCGGCCACGCACCGCGCGCTGGAGATCGGCGGCGAGTACCAGTGGCGCCGCGAGGGCGAGCCGCACCTGTTCGACCCGGACACGGTCTTCCGCCTCCAGCACGCCACGCGCAACCGCCGGTACGACATCTTCAAGCAGTACACGGACCGGGTGAACGAGCAGTCCGAGCGCCTGATGACGCTCCGCGGACTCTTCGGCTTCAAGTCGGAAGACCGGACCTCGATCTCCATCGACGAGGTCGAGTCGGTCGCCGACATCGTCAAGCGCTTCTCCACCGGCGCCATGTCGTACGGCTCCATCTCCAAGGAGGCGCACGAGACCCTCGCCATCGCCATGAACCAGTTGGGCGCCAAGTCCAACACCGGTGAGGGCGGCGAGGACCCGGACCGCCTGTACGACCCGGCGCGCCGCTCCTCCATCAAGCAGGTCGCCTCCGGCCGCTTCGGTGTCACGAGCGAGTACCTGGTCAACGCGGACGACATCCAGATCAAGATGGCGCAGGGTGCCAAGCCCGGCGAGGGCGGCCAGCTGCCCGGCCACAAGGTCTACCCGTGGGTCGCCAAGACCCGGCACTCCACCCCGGGCGTCGGTCTGATCTCCCCGCCGCCGCACCACGACATCTACTCCATCGAGGACCTGGCTCAGCTGATCCACGACCTCAAGAACGCCAACCCGGTCGCCCGCATCCACGTGAAGCTGGTCTCCGAGGTCGGCGTGGGTACGGTCGCGGCCGGTGTCTCCAAGGCCCACGCGGACGTCGTCCTCATCTCCGGCCACGACGGCGGTACGGGCGCCTCCCCGCTCACCTCGCTGAAGCACGCGGGCGGTCCCTGGGAGCTCGGCCTCGCCGAGACCCAGCAGACCCTGCTGCTCAACGGGCTGCGCGACCGCATCGTGGTCCAGACGGACGGCCAGCTCAAGACCGGCCGCGACGTCATCATCGCCGCGCTGCTCGGCGCCGAGGAGTTCGGTTTCGCGACCGCGCCGCTCGTCGTCTCCGGCTGCGTCATGATGCGCGTCTGCCACCTGGACACCTGCCCGGTCGGCATCGCCACCCAGAACCCGGTCCTGCGCGACCGCTTCTCCGGCAAGCCCGAGTTCGTCGTCAACTTCTTCGAGTTCATCGCGGAGGAGGTGCGCGAGCTCCTCGCCGAGCTGGGCTTCCGCACGATCGAGGAGGCCGTCGGTCACGCCGAGCTCCTCGACACCAGCAAGGCCGTCACGCACTGGAAGGCGCAGGGTCTCGACCTGGAGCCGCTCTTCTACGTGCCGGAGCTGCCCGAGGGCGCGGTCCGCCACGCCCTGATCGAGCAGGACCACGGTCTGGAGAAGGCGCTCGACAACGAGCTCATCCGCCTCGCCGCGGACGCGCTGAACGCCGACTCGGCCGAGACCGCCCAGCCGGTCCGCGCCCAGGTCGCGATCCGCAACATCAACCGCACGGTCGGCACCATGCTCGGCCACGAGGTCACGAAGAAGTTCGGTGGCGCGGGCCTGCCCGACAACACCATCGACCTGACCTTCACCGGCTCCGCCGGCCAGTCCTTCGGCGCCTTCCTGCCGAAGGGCGTCACGCTCCGCCTGGAGGGCGACGCCAACGACTACGTCGGCAAGGGCCTCTCCGGCGGCCGCGTCGTGGTCCGTCCCGACCGCGGCGCCGACCACCTGGCCGAGTACTCGACCATCGCGGGCAACACGATCGGCTACGGCGCCACCGGCGGCGAGCTGTTCCTGCGCGGCCGCACCGGCGAGCGCTTCTGCGTCCGCAACTCCGGCGCCCTGGTCGTCTCGGAAGGCGTGGGCGACCACGGCTGCGAGTACATGACCGGCGGCACCGCGGTCGTCCTCGGCGAGACGGGCCGCAACTTCGCGGCGGGCATGTCGGGCGGCGTCGCGTACGTCATCGACCTGGACCCGGCCAACGTCAACGTCGGCAACACGGGCGCGCTCGAAGCCCTCTCCGACACCGACTCCCAGTGGCTGCACGATGTGGTGCGCCGCCACGAGGAGGAGACCGGCTCGACCGTGGCCGCGAAGCTCCTGGCTGACTGGACCGCCTCGGCGGCCCGCTTCAGCAAGATCATCCCGACCACGTACAAGGCAGTGCTCGCCGCCAAGGACGCCGCTGAGCTCGCCGGACTCTCCGAGTCCGAGACCACGGAGAAGATGATGGAGGCGGCGACCAATGGCTGACCCGAAGGGCTTCCTCACCACCCCGCGCGAGACCGCCTGCACCCGTCCTGTGGCCGAGCGCCTCAAGGACTGGAACGAGGTCTACGTTCCGGGCTCGCTGCTGCCGATCATCAGCAAGCAGGCCGGCCGCTGCATGGACTGCGGCATCCCGTTCTGCCACAACGGCTGCCCGCTCGGGAACCTGATCCCCGAGTGGAACGACTTCGCGTACCGCGAGGACTGGACCGCCGCCTCCGAGCGGCTGCACGCCACGAACAACTTCCCGGAGTTCACCGGGCGGCTGTGCCCGGCGCCGTGCGAGTCCGCCTGCGTGCTCGGCATCAACCAGCCGGCCGTCACCATCAAGAACGTCGAAGTCTCGATCATCGACAAGGCGTGGGACAACGGCGACGTCACCCCGCAGGCGCCCGAGCGCCTGTCGGGCAAGACCGCCGCGGTCATCGGCTCCGGCCCGGCGGGTCTCGCCGCGGCCCAGCAGCTGACCCGGGCCGGCCACACCGTGGTGGTGTACGAGCGCGCCGACCGCATCGGCGGGCTGCTGCGCTACGGCATCCCCGAGTTCAAGATGGAGAAGGTGCACATCAACCGCCGCATCGAGCAGATGCGCGCGGAGGGCACCAAGTTCCGTACCGGCGTCGAGGTCGGCCGCGACATCACCGCCACCGACCTGCGCAAGCGGTTCGACGCGGTCGTCATCGCGGCGGGCGCGACCATCTCCCGCGACCTCCCGGTCCCGGGCCGCGACCTGAACGGCATCCACTTCGCGATGGAATACCTCCCCCTCGCGAACAAGGTGCAGGAGGGCGACTTCATGGCGCCCCCCATCACCGCCGAGGGCAAGCACGTGGTCGTCATCGGCGGCGGCGACACCGGCGCGGACTGCGTGGGCACCGCCCACCGCCAGGGCGCGGCCTCGGTCACGCAGCTGGAGATCATGCCGCGTCCCTCCGAGGACCGGCCGACCGGCCAGCCCTGGCCGACCTTCCCCATGCTGTACAAGGTCACCTCTGCTCACGAGGAGGGCGGCGAGCGGATCTACTCCGTCTCCACCACCCACTTCGAGGGCGACGAGGACGGCAACGTCAAGGCCCTCCACCTGGTCGAGGTCGCCTTCGAAGACGGCAAGCTCGTCCAGAAGCCCGGCACCGAGCGCGTCCTCCCCGCGCAGCTGGTCACCCTGGCGATGGGCTTCACCGGCACCGACCAGGAGAACGGCCTCACGGCCCAGTTCGGCCTGGCGATGGACGCCCGCGGCAACATCGAGCGCGACGCCTCCTACGCGACCAACGTCGACGGCGTCTTCGTCGCCGGTGACGCCGGCCGCGGCCAGTCGCTGATCGTCTGGGCCATCGCGGAAGGCCGCTCGGCCGCCCGCGGCGTGGACCGCTTCCTGACCGGCACCAGCGCCCTCCCGTACCCGGTCAAGCCGACGGACCGCTCGATCACCGTCTGATCCTCTACGCCGTGCTCGCACCGCTCGGCCGCAGGCGGCCTCCCGGGCTTCGCCCGGCTGCGCCGGCCTCCGGCCGTCGGTGTGGCGGCTGAGGTCTCCGCGGTACCCCCGGCCCCGGCCGGGACCCCTCATACGGTCCGTACAACGAAGTACGGCACTCGACACCTCGCCCGCCACGTCCCCGACCAGGGGTGGCGGGCGTTGTGGCGTGTGGGGTTCGGGTCAGGGGTGGGTGGGGCCCGTGGCGAAGGGGTGGGGTGGGGCTATCGACTGGGCGTCGGCTCCTTCTCCTACCCACAGGCCGATGAACAGGGCGGCCGTTGCCTCCAGGAGGCCGGCGCGGTCCAGGGCGCCTGCGGGGAGGGGGACGCAGCCTGTGTCGCGGACCAGGGTGTGGGTGAGGGTGAGGGCCGCCGGGTCGTCGCCGCAGACCGGGACGGACAGGGGGCGGCCGTCGAAGACCGGCGGGTTCATGCGCCACACGTCCTCGTGGCAGAGGTTGAACGCCTTCACCACGTGTGCGCCCGGCGCCGCCGCGGACAGTTGCTCGGCCGCCGAAGGACCCGTGGCGGTCAGCAGGCGGAAGCCGGGGCCGACGGGGTTGGAGCAGTCGAGCAGGACCCGCCCCTCCAGGGGGGTGCGGAGGCCGGCGACGACCTCCGCGCCCGCGTCGTACGGCAGTGCCACCAGCGCCACCTCGCCGAAGCCGGCCGCGGCGCGCAGGCTGCCGTGGGCCGTTCCGCTGCCCAGGCGGGCGGCGAGCCGCCGCGCCCGGTCCGTGTCCCGCCCCCCGACGAACACCTCGTGCCCCGCCCGCACCCAGTGCGTGGCGAGCGCGTCCGCCATGTTGCCCGTACCCAGTACGCCGATCCTCATGGACTGCCCCTCTCCAGGACTTGAGCCGGGGCACGACATTACGGAGGCCGACAGGCACCATGTGGTGCGTGACGAATCAGGTATTCCTCGCCGACTGCCGGGCGCGCCTCGCCTTCGACCTCCTGTCCAACACCTGGAATCCCGTGGTGCTCTGGACCCTGCGCGACGGGCCCGCGCGCCCCGCCGAGCTGCGCGAGCGCATCGGGGGCATCAGCCCGAAGGTCCTCACCGAGACGCTGCGGCGCCTGGAGTTCAACGGCCTGCTCCAGCGCAGGGTCCACGCGCAGTCGCCGCCCCGGGTGGACTACCGGCTCACCGAGCTGGGGCGGAGCCTGCTCGGCCCGATCGAGGCGTTCGGGGTCTGGGCCTTCGAGCACGGGGACGAGGTCATTGCCGCCCAGGAAGGCCGGGACGGACCGGCCTAGACCGTCTCGGGCGGGCCGGGTCGGGGGCCGTGGCGGGCCGTGAGGGCGGCCAGGGCCGAGCGGGTGGTGACTCCCGTCTTGCGGAAGATGTGCGAGAGGTGGGTGTCCACCGTGCGCGGGCTCAGGTAGAGGCGTGCCGCGATCGCCGGGGTGGTGAGGCCCTCGGTCACCAGGGCCGCGATCTCCTGCTCGCGCGGGGTGAGGTGGGGGAGCGGGTCGGGTGGGCGCGCCGCCGTGCCCGCGGGTGGGTGCGCCGTGCCCGGCGGGGGGAAGAGATCGGCCAGGCCGGTCAGGAGGTGTGCGCCGCCCGTGTCCGCCAGGTGGCGGCCGCGGTGCCAGAGGGTGGCCGCCGTGCCGGGGTCGCCCGCTTCGGCCGTCAGGGAGGAGGCGAGGAGGAGGGCCTGGGACTCCCACAGCTTCGCGCCCGAGAGGGCGGCCTCCTGCGCCGCGCGTACGCACAGGGCCGCCGCCGGGGCCGGTTCGCCGCGGGCCGACAGGAGTTGGGCCGTACTGCGCAGGGCCGAGGCGCGCTGGGTGGGCAGGCCCAGCCGTTCCGCGTCCGCCGTGGCCAGGGCCGACCAGGCCTCCGCGGCGGGCAGTTCGCCCAGGACCACGGACGAGGTGACCAGGGCCTCCAGGAACAGCGGGCGCATGGTGGGCTGGAGCCCGGCCAGCGCGGGGCCGCCGCCCGCCCGGAGCATCGCCTCGCGGGCCCGCAGCGGGTCGCCGCCGTGCAGGGCGGTGAAGCTCAGGACGCACCAGGCCAGCGACACCCACCAGCTGCTCCGGGTCCCGGTCAGCGCCACCGCTTCCTCGGCCACGGCCAGCGCGGTGCCGTCTCCCGGCGGCAGGGCCGCGAGCAGCACCTGCGCCTTGTTGGAGAGGACCAGGGCGAGGAGTTCGTCGCTGCCGATGCCCCGGGCGATGCTCTCCGCCTCGTCGACCAGTTCCAGCGCCGAGCCCAGCCGGCAGGTGTTCATGTGGACGATCGACTTGCAGAGGAGCAGGTGCGGGAGGAGGTGCAGGGGGCCCACGCGGCGTGCCAGGGCCAGGCCCCGGTCGGCGTGGCGTTCCGCGTCCGGGTACCGCTCCAGGTAGAACTCCGACCAGCCCAGCCGGGCCAACGGCTCGCACAGGTCGGAGAGTTCGAGATCGGCCGACGTGCCGTCCAGGGCGTCCGCCAGTACGTCGACCCGGGCCGCCGCGCGGTCGGTCAGGGCGCGGGCCGTGGCCGGATCGCCCCCGTACGTCTCCCCGAGCGCGGCGGTGGCCAGCGCCCCCGCCTCGGCCGGCCCGTTGCCCAGCCGCCGGGCCAGCGCGTAGGTCCGCCGTACGTCCTCCCGCACCTGCGGATAGGACAGCGCGTGCGGTGCGCAGGAGCCGAGTTCCAGCCCGAGGGCGAGCGCGGCGGCCGGGCTCGGGGCGGGGCTGCGGGCCAGCTCGCGGCGCAGCAGCGCGACCGCGGCCCCGTACTCCCCGAGATGGCGCGCCATCGAGGCGCACAGGGTGACGGCGCTCGCGCGCAGCCCGCCGTCCTCGTCGGGGTCGGCCTCGGCGATCAGCGCGTGGAGCAGGTCCCGGCTCGCACGGAGCTCGCCGCACACGCTCAGTGCCCCGGCCCGGCGCAGCATGAGTTCCCGGCGCTGAGCGCGGTGCTCCGGAGCTTCGGGAAGCATCCGCAGCACCACCCCCAGCCAGTGGGCGCAGCTCGCCGGGGCGGTGGTCCGCGACTGCCCGGCCGCCTCCAGCAGGACCGCGGCCGCCTCCGGGTCCCAGCCGGTCAGCGCCCGCTCGACGTGGTGGGCCCGTACGGCCGCGGAGGCACCCGCGGCGGCCAGCGCGGCGGCGGCCCGCCGGTGCATGCCGGTGCGCCTCCGGTGCTCGGTGTTCTCGTGCACCACGGTCCGCAGCACCGGATGGCGCAGCGACCAGCTCCCGCCGGGGCCGGGCCGCAGCAGGTCCCGGCCGGCCAGCACGCCGAGGTCGGCGTCGAGGTCGGCGTCGAGCGCGCCCGCGTCGGGGGGCGCCGCGGTGGCCGCCAGCAGCGGGCCGGTGGCGTGGTCGCCGAGCACGGCGACGGCCTCGGCGGTACGGCGCTGCGCGTCGGTGAGCGGGGTCAGCTCGTCGAGCAGCAGGGCGGTGAGCCCGCCCGCCGGGACGGTGAGGCCGCCGGCCGGGACGGCGGGGCCGGCGGTCTGGCCCTGGAGCAGGGTCAGGAAGTAGAGCGGGTTGCCCTCGCTGGCGGCGTACAGCCGGGCGGCCCGGCCGGGCGCGAGTCCCGCGGCGAGCTGCTCCACGCAGGCCCGCTCGCCGAGGGGGCCGAGGTCCAGGCGCAGTACGGCGCCGGTGTCGACGCCCCGGGTGAGCGCGGCGGCCAGGGAGGGGGAGGTCTGGCGGTCGCGGCGGGCCACGACGATGGTCACGGGGGCGCGCGGGGGGTGGCGCACGAGGTGGTCGAGGATCTCCAGGGAGGCGGGGTCGGCCCAGTGGAGGTCGTCGAGGGCGATCAGCAGCCCGGCGCCGCCGCTCGGGCCGGTGCCTCCGCTCGGACCGGCCCCGCCGCTCGGGCCGCCCCTGTTGCCCCCAGCGCCCCTGCTGCTCCCGTTGCCCCCGTCGTTCCCCGCCAGGGCCGCGAGCATCCGCGCGACCGCCCGGTGCACGGCGAACCGGTCCAGGGGCTCCGGCACCGGCGCGCCGCGCCCCGCGGACCCGTACGGATCCACACGCGGGCCGGTACCTGTGCCCGTGCCCGTAGCCGGATCCCCGCCCCGGTCGGCGGGTCTGTCAGGGAGCGGTGTGCCGTGGAGGACCGGGGCCAGGGAGGGGACCGTGGACCAGGTGAGGACCAGCCGGGGGTCCAGATCGGCGAAGGCGTCGGTGAACAGCCGGAAGGGGATGTGTCGTTCGTACTCGGTGGCCCGGCCGCGCAGGACGGTCAGACCGCGCTCCCGGGCCCGGCCGCACACCTCGCTGAGCAGTCGGCTCTTGCCCATGCCCGCCGCACCCGTGAGGTCGACGACGCACGGCGATGCACCGCGTCCGCCGCCGCCGGTCCCGTCGAGCACCTCGTCCAGCCGGTCCAGCTCGGCCCCCCGGCCGACCAGCGGAGTCCTGTCCACCATGGCGCCTCCCCGGATGTCCGGTACCCGGATTCGGGGCCGGGGATACGTAGGCGGTTCTACGGATGCCGCTGCCGGAGCCCGGCTGCCAGCATCGAAGTGACCCGGCCGCGCCCGACGTGGAGGCCCGATGCGCCGATTACGTGTGTTCGCCGTTCCGTTCCTGACCCTTCCCGTACTCGTGCTCGCCGGATGCTCGGGCTCGGGGCTGGGGAGCCTCAAGCCCCCTCCGCCCGCCGCCTCTTCGCCGTCCGCCTCCGCCTCCGCCTCGCCGAGTCCGAGCCCCTCCCCGTCCCCCTCCCCGTCCCCCTCCGCACTCCCGACCCCCGCGCCGACCGCGCCGTGCACGGTCACGACGGGCCTGGACACGAAGGCGCTGGCCGGCTACCTCAAGGCGTTGCGCGGCAGCGAGCGGCCGGCGCCCTCGGACTCCCCGGCCCTCTTCATGGTGGACAACGGCGTGTGGCTCGGCCTCAGGGACGCCCAGCGCCCGTGCGAGGCGGTGCCGGTGAAGCTCGGTCATTTCCGGGTGGACATGACCAGGAAGTCGGACTCGGCGGGCTACAAGTACACGTACGCCCCGATCGACACCGTCAGCCTCGCCGTCGGCCCGGGCGACGGCCTGGTCCGGGGGAGCGTGCCGCCGCCGCCGTCCGGCTGCGGGGGCACCCTGTCCATCCTCTACGTGGGGCAGGACCTCGCGGAGAGCGAGCTTCCCGAGCACCTGAACATGCCGGCCGCGGACTCCACCCTGGACTGGACCCTGGTCGACGTCTCGGCGGAGCGCGTGCTGGACGCGGTGTTCAAGCCGCCGCCGGGGGCGAAGAACTGCTGACCCGCAGGGTGGGGCGGTCGGCGGGACGGCGGCCGGGAGGGCGGCCGCCGGTACGGCCGGTGGGGCGGCCGGGGGGCGGCCGGTGGGGCGGTGCACCGTGGGGGTGCGCACCGCCCCACCGGCGTCCCACAGCGCTACCCGCGAGTATTGACTATTAGTCAATTCAGGCCCACGCTCGACGCGAGCCGTCGTGTCGTCTCTGGTGTGGGAGGTCGTCCCGTGCGTACAGATGAAGAAATGGGCCGTTTGAGCGGGGAGTTGGGCGGAGCCCGGCCGCCCGCCTCCTTCGAGGAGCTGGATGCCGGGGACCTCGCCCGGCTCGCCGAGGCGCTCAAAGCGGAGCGGGCGCGCCAGGCCGAAGGCCTGAACCAGGCCGCCGAGGAGGCGCTGGGGCTGGTGCCCGCCCTGGCGCGCGGGGCCGTGCGCAAGGTGCTGTTCCGGTGAGCCGCGCCGAAGTGGAGAAGATCGCCCGGCTGGTGGGCGCGGACGCCGGGGAGCTCGGCTTCCTGCGCGGGCTGCCCGACGAGGACGTACGGGCCTTCCGCGAGCAGGTCAGCGGCGTACTGAACGACGGCGCACCCGAGATGCTCGACCGGATCGCCGCCGCGACCAAGCTGGTGCCGGCCGGGGTGGCGGCCGCCATCTCGCAGAAGGCGCTCGGGCCCCGGCTGGCCGCCGGAGTGGCCGGCCGGCTGGAGGCGGGCCGGGCCGCCGCCATCATCGAGAAGCTGCCCGTCTCCTTCACCGCCGAGGCCTGCGGACACCTGGACCCCCGGAAGATCGCCGGGATCGTGGACCGGCTCGACGAGGGGCTCGTCGTACGCATCGCCACCACCCTGGCCGAGAACCGCGACCACCTCACCATGGGCCGGTTCGTCGGCCACATGCGGGACCAGGTGCTCCGCCGGATCCTGGACCAGGTCGACGACGCGGTGGTGCTGC
This sequence comes from Streptomyces sp. NPDC058401, assembly GCF_042722885.1. Taxonomy (NCBI): domain Bacteria; kingdom Bacillati; phylum Actinomycetota; class Actinomycetes; order Kitasatosporales; family Streptomycetaceae; genus Streptomyces; species Streptomyces sp. NPDC058401. Next base: position 13,862 of record NZ_JBHXKA010000091.1, on the reverse strand, counting down.
GCGCCGGTTTCTACGTCGACCTGCCCGATCGGCTGCCCCGGATCCTGGAGCTCATGGGCGACGACCGACTCGGCGCGGTCGTACGGGCCGCTGCCGCCGAGGGGCTCTGGGAGGAGGCCCTCGGTGTCGCCGCGATGGTCGGCGGCGAGCAGCGGCTGCGGATCGCGGAACTCACCGCCCGCCTCGGTGCGGCCGAGCTCGACTCGCTCGTACGGGTGACACACGCCGAGGGGCTGTGGGAGTCCCTGCTCCCGCTCGTGGCGCTGCTCGGCGAGGAGGACCGGCTCGCGGTGGCCCGGCTGGACTCCCTGCGGGACCCGCTCGTCCTGGCCGGAGTGGTACGGGCCGTCGTGGCGACGGCGCTGTGGGGCGCCTTCCTGCCGCTGGTCGGCGTACTGCCCGAGGAGGCGCGCAAGGTGGTGGCCGATGCCGCCGCCGGGCTGGGCGACGCGGAGCTCGAAGGGCTCGTACGAGAGGTCGACAAGCAGGACCTGTGGGAGCTGGTGCTGCCGCTCGTCGAGCTCATGGACGAGGCGGGGAAGGAGCGGATCTTCGCCCTCCCCGCCTTCCAGGAGCAGCAGGAGTAGCGGAGCCCCCCGCCCCCCGCGGCTGCCTAGCGGCTGAGCAGTGCCAGCAGCGCGCGGCGCGGGAGCAGGCGCGCGGCGAGGACGAAGAGGGAGTTCGCGCGCCCGGGGACGACGGTGGGGCGGGTGGTGCGCCGGTCCAGGGCACGCAGGGCGGCGCGCACCACGGCCTCCGGGCTCTGGACCAGGGCGGCGGGGGCGTCCTGGTGCCGCGCGGCCGGGGCCGGGGCCGGGGTCAGGGTCAGGGCCGGGGCCGGGGCCGGGGACGTCGGCTCCGGCCCCGTGGCGGTGGGGCCGGGGCAGAGGGCCATGACGTGGACGCCGAGGGGGCGTTGCTCGTGCCAGAGAGCCTCGGAGAAGGCGGTCACGAAGGCCTTGCCGGCGCTGTAGACGGCGAGGCCGGGGGACGGGGCGCTGCCGAGGGTGGAGGAGACGTTGACGAGGGCGTCTCCGCGGCGGGCCCCGGAGAGGAAGGCGTGCGCCAGCGTGACGAGGGCGTCGCAGCCCAGGCGCGTGGCGGCGAGGGCGTCCCGCGAATCGGACCCGGCGAAGGGCCCGTGGTGGGCGGTGCCGGCGCTGTTGACCAGCAGGTTGACGGGGCGCCGGCGCAGCTCGGCGGCGACCAGCTCCTGGCCCTCGGGCGTCGAGAGGTCGGCGGCCAGGTGGCGGTGGCCGGGGCCGAGTTCCGCGACGAGGGCGCGCAGCCGGTCCTCGCCGCGGGCGACGGCGGTCACGGTCCAGCCGGCCGCGGCGAGTTCGCGGGCGAAGGCCCGGCCGATGCCCGAAGTGGCCCCGGTGACCAGGGCGGCGCGCGCCGTCATTTCTCGGCTCCGGGCACCGTGCCGGGCGACAGCAGGAAGGAGGCCCTCTCCATGACGGGCTGCCGCTGGGTGTTCTGGAACGCGGCGATCCGCCACTGGCCGTCGCTCTCGCGGGTCAGCGTGTACGTCTGGACCTTCGACAGCTCCGCGGGCCGCCCGCCCTCGTAGGTGTCGCCGCGGCTGGTGACCACGGCCGCGTCGGGGCCGAGGAAGCGGATGCCCAGGATCGAGTCGGCCAGCTTCGTGCCCTTGACGAAGCCACCGAAGAGGGCCCGGTGCGCCTCGGTGATGTCGCCGCGGCCCTGGTAGTGGGTGCCGACGTACGTCGTGTACGTGGCGTCCGGCGTGAAGAGGGCTCCGTACGCGTCGGCGTCGGCGGCGCCCCAGGCCCCGGCGAGCGAGGCCAGCACCCCGCAGACGGCGTCGCGGTCGCCCGTACGGCCACCCGCGCCGGTGCCCGCGGCGGTGGCGTCGACCGCCGTGCAGGCGGCGGAGCCGGTGACCTTGACCTCCGAGGTGGCGTCCAGCCACAGGTAGCCGCCGCCCGCCGTGAGGCCCAGGGCGAGCGCGGTGCCGATCAGGGCCCGCTTGACGGTGCGCCGCCGGGAGCGGGGCCGGGGCGCGGGCGGGGTGGCGGAGCCGCTGCTCGGGGCGGTGGCGCGGTCGTTGAGCTGGTCCGTGGTCATGCGGGCTCTCCGTAAGGTCGTCGGGGTCGGGGTCGGGGTCGGGGCGAGGGCGTGCGGCGGGCCGCCGGGGACCGTCACTGCTCGGCTGCCGGGACGAGGCCCGGGGCGAAGCGGTAGGACACGGCCTCCATCAGCGGCTTGCGCTTGGTGTTCTGGAAGGCTGCGATCCGCCACCGGCCGTCCGTGCCCCCGCCCGTGTCGCGGACGAGGGTGTACGTCTGGATCTTGGTGAGCTTCGCCGGGCGCTTGCCCTTGTGGGTGTCCCCGCGGCTGTTCACGACGGCCGTGCCGGGCCCGTAGAAGCGGATGTCGAGGATCTCGTCCGCCAGCCGGGTGCCCTTGAGGAAGCCGGCGAAGAGGGTGCGGTGGCTGTCCACGATGTCGCGGCGGCCCCGGTAGAAGGTGCCGACGTAGGTGATGTACGTGGCGTCCTCGGTGAACAGCTCGCCGTACGCCTCGGCGTCGTGCCGCTCCCAGGCGGCGACGAGCCGGTCGAGCACGGACCGGACCGAGGCGACGGACTCGGTGGACTCGTTGGTGGACCCGCTGGCGGACTCGCTGGCGGACTCGCTGGTGGACGCGTTCGTGGACTGCTGCATGACGGACCACTCCCCAATTGGTTAGACTGAGACAGATGCTGCACAACCGCAGTATCTGCATGCGTGCAGATATAAATGTAGGAGGCGATCCCGGGAATGGCAACAGGTGACGGCGGTCCGAACGCGCACACGGTCTTCCGGCAGTACTTGGACGCCGTAGGCCTCCAGGGCCTGGCCAGCGCGGAGGCGGCCGGACTGCACACCTCCGAGTGGTACGCCCTCAGCCTCATCACCCTGGAGGGGGGCCTGTCCTCCGGTGAGCTCGCCACCCGCACCGGGCTGACCACCGGGGCGACGACCCGGCTCATCGACCGTCTGGAGCGGGCCGGTTACGCCCGCCGGGCCGCCGATCCGGGCGACCGGCGCAGGGTCATCGTGGAACCGGTACCGGACGCGCTGGACCGCATCGAGGACGTGGTCGGACCGGCCCGCCGGCACATCGCGGCCGTGATCGGGGCCTACACCCCGGAGCAGCAGGCCCTGCTCTTCGACTACTTCGCCCGCGCCGCACCCGCGTTCCGCGCGGCCACGGAGGAGATCCGCGGGGCCACCGCCCCCCGGCGGAGCAAGGGCCGGCCGACGGCGGAGTAACGGCAGGGCAGGGGAGCGGGGACGGTCGCCCGCAGGGCGGTGCGGCCGTCCCGTCAACAGGTGAGCGCGGGCTCTCGTGCCTCTGCGTCAACCCCCGGACCTTCTGGTAACAGTGGGTCACATGCTCCCCTCCCACATGATGTTGAGCTGCCTCCTGGGCGCCGCGCTGCTCGCCCCCGTCCCCCTCGGGGCCGCCGAGAGCCGCACCGGCACCGGGGCCGAAGGCCGCACCGTCGACTACCGCGGGCTGCGCCTCACCGTCCCCGCCGACTGGCGGGTCGTCGACCTCGACCGCCACCCCGGCGCCTGCCTGCGCCTCGACGTGCCCACCCTCTACCTCGGGCACGCCGGCGCCCAGGGCGAATGCGGAGCCGCCCGCGCCGCGGCGCCCCGCGCCGACACCCTGCACCTGGAGCCGCTCGACGGGACCCCGCCGCGCGCCGACATCCCCACCGTCGGAGGCGAGGAGGGCGACCCCCTGCCCAAGGTCCGGGGCGACAGCAACGAGATCCGCTACGCCCTGCGCCGCGCCGGGGTGATGGCCACCGTCTCCTACGGATCCACCCCCGAGGCCGTCCGCGCCGTCCTCACCCGGGCCCGCGCCCTCACGCCCCCGGCCGCCCCCGGCCCGGTCCCCGTCGATCCGGCCGTCGTCGTCGGCGGAGGTTCCCGTACGACCGTCCAGACCCCCTTCACCGGCGAGGGCTTCGACGCCTGCACGGCCCCGACCCAGCGCACCATGAACGCGTGGCGGGCCGACTCGCCCTTCGGCGCCGTCGGCGTCTACATCGGCGGCCGCGCCCGCGCCTGCGCCCAGCCGCAGCTCACCGCCGGCTGGGTGACCCGGCAGGCCGAGGCGGGCTGGCACCTGATGCCGATCTGGGTGGGCCCCCAGCCCTGGAACAGCTCCTCCACGGGCCTCTCCACCGACCCCTCGGAGGCCGACGAGCAGGGCCGGGCCGAGGCCGAGGGCGCCGCCCACGCGGCCACGGCTTTGGGCATGGCCGAGGGCACGGTCCTTTACAACGACCTGGAGAACTACACGGACCGGGCCACCTGGGACGCCCCCGTCGTCGCCTACCTCACGGCCTGGACGGTCCGGCTGCACGAACTGGGTTACGGGGCCGCCGCCTACGTCTCGGCGAGCTCCGGGGCCAAGGCGCTGAGCGCCCACTACGCCCAGGCCCCGGAGGCCATGCCCGACGTGCTGTGGGTGGCCCGCTGGAACGGTGCGGCCTCGGTCACCGACGCCGACCTGGGCCTGCCCGCCGGGACCGGCCAGTGGACGGGTGGCCGTCGCGCCCACCAGTTCCGCGGGGACCACGACGCCACCTACGGGGACGTGACGCTCAACATCGACCGCAGCTGGGTGGACGTCGGCGCCCAGACCCCGGCGAAGTCCCAGACGCCGAAGGCCCCCAAGGCCCCGGGCAAGGCCAAGGCCAAGAAGGCTCCCGCGAAGCCCCGGAAGGCTCCCGCCAAGGTCCCGGCCCAGGCGCCCGCCGGTTCCCCGGCGAAGAACCCGGCCAGGGTCTAAGGGGCGAGCCCGCCCGGGCTCAGCCCTCCGCCTCAGCCCGCCTCAGCCCGCGGCAGGCTCCTCGCGGGCCGGCTCGTCGTCGTTGCCCCGGCGCAGGGTGCGCAATCCGTGCTCCGGGGTCCACGAGCGGACCACCAGGTCGTCGCCCTCGACCCCGACGTGGACCACCTCCGTCAGCTCGGCGCGGAACAGGTCGAAGGGGTGCGGGGTGTCGTTCTCCTCGGCCTCCTCCGCGTACCGGTGGAGCTCGGGCTGTTCCACGATCTCCACCGCCCGCCCGGCGATCCGCACGTCCCCGTCGGGCATCGTCTCGCCCGCGCCCGGGTTGGTGTGCAGGGCGAAGCGGGGATCGCGCCGCAGGTCCTTCCCCTTCATCGAACCCGGCATCATGCCCAGCCACAGCTCACCGCCGCGGATCTCGACGTTCAGTCCGGTCGCGCGCGGGGATCCGTCCTTGCGCAGGGTCGCCAGGACGTGGTGCGGGAACTGTGCGAAGCGGGCCTGGACGGCCCCCGCGAATTCCGGTTCCGCCTTTTCGAATACGGCCCAGTTGTTCGTCGTCATAGCTCCATCAAAGCGCGAGGCACTCGCACCCGCCGCTCAGGCGCGCACGATGCCCGCCGCCCGGGCCGCCGCCAGCCACCCCGGGAACTCCCCGAGCAGCCGGTCGTACAGTTCCGAATCCGTGACGGCCCGGGGGTCGGGACCGGCGTGGAAGTAGCCCGCGTTGTCCACGACCCGTTTGGCCGGGACGGGCAGTTCGTCCAGCCGCCGCAGGAAGTCGAACTGCGAGCTGCGGGTGTTCCCGAAGCCGACGAACTGCCAGAAGAGCGGCAGCCGGGCCGCCTTGCACAGGTACTTCTCGGCGGCGAGCTTGTTGATGGGACCGCCGTCGGTCTGGAAGACCACGAGCGCGGGGAGGGCGGACCCCGAGTCCAGGTAGTGGTCGATCACCGCGTCCATCGCCGCGTGGTAGGCCGTCTTGCCCATGTGGCCGAGGCCGGCGGCGATCGCGGTGACCCGCCCTTCGTGGCCGGCCAGGGAGATCTCCTCGACCGCGTCGACCTCGGTGGAGAAGAACACGACCGGCACGCGGGCATCGTCGTCCAGGTGCGCGGAGAGCCCCAGCACCCGGTCGGCGAGGGCCTGCACGCTGCCGTCCTCGTAGTACGGGCGCATGGAGCCGGAGTAGTCGAGCACCAGGTAGACGGCGGCCCGGCCGCCCTCCAGGCCGTGGGTGCGCAGCGAGGTCCCGGCGCTCTTGTAGAGGCTCACCAGCGCCGGGGCGGTCTCTTCGATCTTCCGGAGGTCTATCGCGCTGCCCGTCATGGGGCCGAGCGTACGACAGCACTCGCCTCCCGCGCCCGCGGTCGCCGGTGCGTCACCCGGCGGCCGGGAGGAACCCCAGCCGGGCCGCGAGCCGTTCGCGGTGGGCGGCGGGGGAGCCGAAGAGCAGGGCCGAGCCGTGGGCCCGCTTGAAGTACTCGTGCGCCTCGTGCTCCCAGGTGATGCCGATGCCGCCGTGCAGCTGGATCATCTCGCCCGCCACGTACGCGAAGGCCTCCGAGCAGGCGGACTTGGCGGCGGCCGCCAGGTCCGGGGCCGCGTCGGCGGCGGCCGCCGCGAGGGCGAGCGAGCGGGCTCCCTCCACCGCGGTGTGCAGGTCGGCGAGCCGGTGCTTGACCGCCTGGAAGGAGCCGATGGGCCGCCCGAACTGCACCCGTTCCTTCGCGTACCGGACCGTCGCCTCCAGTGCCCGGGCCGCCGCCCCCGCCTGCTCGGCGGCGAGCGCCGTGCAGGCCAGGTCCCGGACCCGGGCCAGGACCCCGGCGCCGTCGGCCGACAGCAGCCGGGCCGGGGTGCGGTCCAGGGTGAGCTCCGCGAGGGGCCGGGTGCGGTCCATCGTGGACCGTACGGTGAAGGCCGCGGGCGGGGCGAGGAGTTCGAACAGCCCGAGCGGTCCCGGGCGGCCGGTGGCGCCTGCGCCGGCGCTGTCCGTCCGGGCGAACGCCAGCAGCAGGGACGGTTCGGCCGGGCCCGCCAGGACGTACCGCTTCGTGCCCGTGAGCAGCCAGTCCGCCCCGGCGGGCTCGGCCCGGGCCGACAGCCCGTCCGCCTCCCAGCCGCCCTGCGGAGCCTCCGCCCAGGCCAGGGCTCCCACGGCCGTTCCCTCCGCCAGGTGCGGCAGGTGCTTCGCGCAGGCCTCCCGGTCGCCGGACGCGAGCAGGGCCGCCACGGTCAGCACCGCCGAGCCGAGGTACGGTACGGGGCTCAGTGCGCGCCCCAGTTCCGCCATGACCACCCCGACTTCGGCCGGCCCGCAGCCCAGCCCGCCGTACTCCTCCGGGACCGCCAGCGCGGCGGCGCCGATCTGCGCCGTCAGCGGAGCCCAGGCCGCGTGGCCGGGGTGGCGGGCCAGGAGGGCCCGTACCGCGTCCCGGAGTTCCTCCTGCTCGCGGGTCGGCTCCAGCGGCCTCACGCCGACTGCCCTCACGCCCACGTCCCTCACGCCGACTCCCCTCGCGCCGCGCGGCGCAGCTCCGTCTTCAGCAGCTTGCCGCCCGCGTTGCGCGGGAGCTCCTCAAGCCGGGTGAACCGGCGCGGCACCTTGAAGTTGGCCAGCCGTTCCCGGGTCCAGGCGGTCAGCTCCTCGGTGGTGACCGGCCCGGTGGTGACGACGTAGGCGACCCCGACCTCGCCGAGCCGCTCGTCGGGGGCGCCGACGACCGCCGCGTCGGTGATGGCGGGGTGGGTCAGCAGCACGTTCTCCACCTCCGCCGGGTAGGCGTTGAACCCGCCGACCACGTACATGTCCTTCAGCCGGTCGGTGATGGCGAGGTAGCCCCGCGCGTCGAGCACGCCGATGTCCCCGGTGCGCAGCCAGCCGCCGGGCAGGACGGCTTCGGCGGTGCTCGCCGGGTCGTCCAGGTAGCCGGGGGTGACGTGGTAGCCGCGGACCTGCACCTCGCCCGGCTCCCCGGCGGGCAGTACGGCGCCGAGCGGGTCGGTGATCCGTACCTCGGTGTCCGGCAGCGGCGGGCCGACGGTGTGGGCGAGGGTCCGGGCGTCGGCGTCGGTGGGGCAGACGGACACGACCCCGCCGGACTCGGTGAGCCCGTACGCGGTGAACACGTCGGGCGCCCCCAGTTCGGTGCGGATCTCCTCGACGAGGGAGGCGGGCACCGAGGCGGCTCCGGTGCCGGCCAGGCGCAGCGCGGACAGGTCGTGGGCGGCTCGCGCCGGGTGGCGGATCAGGCCGTGGAAGACGGTCGGGGGGCCCATCAGGCAGGTGACGCGCTCGGCGGCCATCCGGTGCAGGATGCGGTCGGTGTCGTAGACCGCCTCGGGGAGCATGGTGACCCCGCGCAGCAGGCAGGCGAGCACCCCGGCCTTGTAGCCGAAGGTGTGGAAGAAGGGGTTGACCAGCAGGTACCGGTCGCCGGGGCGCAGGGTGACGAGGCCGGACCAGGAGGCGTAGAGCCGGAGGGTCTGGCCGTGGGTGGTCATGACGCCCTTGGAGCGGCCGGTGGTGCCGGAGGTGTAGAGGATGTCGCTGAGGTCCTCGGGGCGTACGGCGGCCGCGCGTGCGGCGCGCTCGGCGTCGGGGACCTCCTCGCCGGCGCGCAGGTACGCCTCCCAGGAGACGCCGGCTCCCTCGTCGCCCGGGCCGCTCCCCTCGCGCCCGTCGCGCAGGATCACGGTCGAGGCGAGCGCCCCGAGGCCCTCGCCGGAGGCGTGCAGGTCACGGGCGTAGTCGGTACCGAGGAACCCGCGCTCGGTGAAGAGGACGCGGGAGCCGCTGCGCCGGATGATGTCGGCGGCCTCGGCGGGCTTGTAGCGGGTGTTGACCGGTACGAGGACGGCTCCGGCGCCGACCGCGCCGAGGGCGGCGGTGATCCAGTGGCGGCTGTTGGGGGCCCAGATCGCGACCCGGTCGCCGGGGCGGATGCCGTGGGCGATGGCGGCGCGGGCGGCCGCGGAGATCTCGGCGGCGAGGCGGGCGAAGGTCCAGCGGACCTCGCCGTCGGCGAGCGCCTCGCGCTCCCCGTACGCGGCGGCGGCGTACTCGGGGAGCCGGGCGAGCGTGGCGGGCGGCTGCGGCTGTGTCCTTGGCCGGGGCTGTGTCCCTGGCCGGGGCGGGGGCGGTGGCATCGGATCGGACCCTCCCTACTTGACGAGCGAGCGTGGGCGGTATCCAATCACAGGTGTTTCGGTTAGGCATATACCTAGTAGAAATAATCAGAGAGGTTTCTCATGAGGGAGGAAGCCATGTCCGGCATGAAGTCGGTCCTGTCCAGCTTCTGCACCGGCGTCGCCGTCATCACGGCATGCGGAGCCGACGGCCGTCCCGTCGGGATGGCCGTCCAGTCCTTCTCGTCCGTGTCCCTGGACCCGCCGCTGGTCTGCTTCTGCCCGGCGCGCACGTCCGCCACCTGGCCCCGGATCCAGGCCGCGGGAGCCTTCGCCGTCAACATCCTCGCCGCCGACCAGCAGGAGCTGTGCCGCCGGTTCGCCGTCACCGGGGGCGACAAGTTCGCCGGGGTCCCCTGGCGGGCCGGCGGCAACGGCGCGCCCCTGCTGGAGGGGGTCCTCGCCACCGTCGAGTGCGATCTGGAGGCCGTCCTGGACGGCGGCGACCACGCCATCGCGCTGGGCCGGGTCACCGCCCTGACGGCGCACCGCGAAGGCGCGCCGCTGCTCTACTTCCGGCACACCTACGGGCGCTTGCCGGGCTTGCCCGGGGCCGAATCCGGTGCGGGGCCCGCCGCGCGCCCGCTCTCCAGTGCCGCGATGTCGTCCAGCATGGCGGCCGCCAGGTCGCGCTCGGAGGCGTAGTACCGCTCCGCCCACTTGAGGGTGAGCGTCGGGTACGCCCACGAGGCCTCTTCCCGGGCCCCGTCCGCGTCGGCCACCGCGCGCCGCCGCATCTTCTCCGCGAACTCCTGGTGCTGTACGAGGACTTCGCGCATCTGCTCCGGCTCCAGCAGGTGGCCGAGCCACAGCCGCAGCATCGGTCCGTGCTTGAGCACCGGCGGGTCGACGGGCGCCTCGCGCGCCCAGCGCCGTACGGCCGCCATGCCCTCGTCCGTGATCCGGTACACCCGCTTGTCGCGGCTGCCGGTCTCCTGGGCGACCATCCGCGAAGAGGCGTAGCCGGCCTTCTCCAGCCGCTTGAGCTCGCTGTAGATCTGGCTGAAGGACGGGCTCCAGTAGAAGAAGCGCAGCGACCAGTCCGACCACTTCTTCAGGTCGTAACCGGAGAGCTCCTCCCCGAAGGAGAGCAGCCCGAGCACCGCCCAGCTGGTCGCGGGGAGCGTGCGCCCGTTCGTGTCTTCTGCCGCCTCGTTGGTCACGCAGCGCAGTCTACGACCGCTCCGCGGCCGGTCTTCGTGGCGGCTCTTCCCCCGGCCCGGTATGACTGCTAGAAGTATTCCTATTCGAAATACATTACCGATGTGCCGTGCACAGCGCACGGCTGGGAGGCACCCCGTGAAGTTCTCGATGATCTTCGAGGCGCAGCTCGTCGACCCGACGCCCGAACGCGAGCGCCAGGTCATCCACGACTGCGTCGAACAGGCCGTGTTCGCCGAGGAGATGGGCTTCGACCGGATCTGGGCCGTGGAGCACCACGCCCTCACCCAGTACGCCCACATGAGCGCCTCCGAGATCTTCCTGACCTGGGTTGCCGCCCGGACCGAGAAGATCCGCATCGGCCACGGCGTCGTCACCATGCCCTTCGGCTACCAGCACCCCGTGCGCGTGGCCGAACGCGCCGCCATGCTCGACGTGCTCTCCGGCGGCCGCGTGGACATCGGCGCCGGCCGCGGCGCCACCCGCCAGGAGATGTCCATGTACGGGGTCCGCCCCGAGGACACCTACCCGCAGATGGAAGAGGCGCTGCGGATCTTCTCCTCCGCCTGGCGCGAGGAGAAGTTCGAGTGGCACGGCTCCATCGACATCGGCCCCGGCGCGATCCTGCCCCGGCCGGTCCAGGACCCGCACCCGCCGCTCTTCATGGCCTGCTCCAAGCACGACACCCTCAAGCTCGCCGCCGAACTGGGCATCGGCGCCCTCGTGATGGGCTTCGCCGGCGCCGACGACGTCCGCACCATGCGCAAGGTCTACGACGAGGCCATCGCCACCCGCAGCGGGGACCGCCTCGTCTCCACCGAGGTCAACGACCACCTCTCCGCGCTCTGCCCCACCATCGTCCTCGACGACGCCGAACGCGCCCTGCGCCTGGGCACCCGCGGCCAGCGCTTCTTCGCCGAGTCCATCGCCCACTGGTACGGCAACGCCCCCGAACCGACGGGCTACTCCGACGACGAGACCGCCGAAGAGCACGTGGCCGCGCTGGAAAAGGGGCGCGAGGAACTGGTCGCCAAGCTCCACGGGGCGAACATCCCGGCCCGCCCCATAGACACCGGCACCTACAACGCCGAGCATGCCTACGGCAACGCCCAGACGGCCATCGCCTACGTCGAGCAGCTGCGCGAGATCGGCGTCGACGAGGTCATGTGCCTGATCCAGATGGGCACCGTCCCCCAGGAGGCCTGCATGGAGACCATCCGCCAGTGGGGCGAGACGGTCATCCCGCACTTCCGCGCCCTGGAAGGCTGACCCGTGAGCATCTCTCCCCACGGCAGGGTCCTCGACGGCAAGGTCGTCGTCATCACCGGCGCCGGACGCGGCCAGGGCGCCGCCGAGGCCCGGCTGTGCGCCGAGGCCGGAGCGCGGGTCGTGGTCACCGACATCCGGGAGGAGGAGGGCCGCGAGGTCGCCGCCGCGCTCGGTGACCAGGGCCTCTACGTACGCCACGACGTGGCCGACGCCGACAGCTGGGCGGAGGTGGTCCGCGAGGCCGTACGGGCCTTCGGCACGGTCTCCGCCCTGGTCAACAACGCCGCGCTGTGGCGCACGGCCCACGTGGAACGCCAGGGTCTGGCGGACTTCGAGGCCCTCCTGCGGGTCAACCTGCTCGGCCCGTTCCTCGGCATCCAGGCGGTGGCCCCGGTGCTGCGCGCCGGCGGGGGCGGCTCGATCGTCAACGTCTCCTCCACCGCCGGACTGGTCGGCATCCCGGGCCACGCGGCGTACGGGTCCAGCAAGTTCGCCCTGCGCGGGCTGACCAAGTCGGCCGCGCTGGACCTGGCGAAGGACGGGATCCGGATCAACTCCGTGCATCCGGGGGCCATCGACACCCCGATGGTCAGCGAGGCCGTCGCCGGGCGGGACTGGTCGCACCTGCCGCTGGGGCGGATCGGGCGGCCCGAGGAGGTCGGGGAGCTGGTCCTCTTCCTCTGCTCGGACGGCTCCTCGTACATCACGGGCGCGGAGTTCACCGTCGACGGCGGGATGACCGCGCGATGAGCGGCACCGATCGGCTGTCCCCGGCGGCCCGCAGGCTCTGCGACGCGATGACGGCCCACTTCCCCGGACCGGGGGACACGGCGGCCCTGCGGGCGGCGGCGGCAGCCTCACCGGGCGGCGGCCCGGAAGTGGCCTCCGTACGGGACACGGTCGCGGACGGGGTCCCCGTCCGGATCTACGACCCGGCCCCGGGCGCCGGAGGGCGTCCGCTGGTGGTGTTCCTCCACGGCGGGGGCTGGGTGATGTGCGGCCTGGACACCCACGACGCGCTGTGCCGGGCCCTGGCCGTGGCCTCGGGCGCCGTGGTGGTCTCCGCGGACTACCGCCTCGCACCCGAACACCCGTGGCCGGCCGCGCCCGACGACGCGCTGACGGTGCTGCTGTGGGCCCGGGCGAGGGCCGCCGAACTGGGCTGCGACCCCGCACGGCTGGTCGTCGCCGGGGACTCCAGCGGAGGCAACCTCGCCGCCGTCACGACCCTGCGGGCCCCCGGGCTCATCGCGGGCCAGCTCCTCTTCTACCCGGCGCTGGACGCCTCGATGGAACACCCCTCGGTGGCCGAGTTCGGGGAGGGGTACTTCCACACCGCCGCGCACATGGCCTGGTACTGGGACCAGTACGGCGGCGACCCGGACCACCCCCACGTCTCCCCGCTACGGGCCCCCGACCTCTCGGGGCTGCCGCGCACGCTGCTGGTCCTGGCCGACTGCGACCTCCTGCGGGACGAGGGCCTGGCCTACGGGCGCCGGCTGGGCGGGGCGGGAGTCGACTGCGGGGTCCACCTGGTCCCCGGGGTCTTCCACGGCTTCCTCGGCCTGCCGCTCCCGGCCGCGGCCTCGGCGATCGGGGCGGCGGGGGCGTGGGTGGCGGCGACGGCCGCGGCCGCGGCCGGGCTCGCGCAGGAGTGAGGGGGCTGGGCGGCCGGATTCGAACCGGCGTCCTCCTCCATGATGTGTAGGCGCACTACCTCTGTGCTACGACCCAGCCCTTGAGGGGGATCCTAGGCGCGGCCCCGCCCGATGCGCACGCGGATATCCCCGGCATGATGTGCGCATGTCGATATCGGTACCGGGGGCCCTGGCACGCAACTCCCTCGCCCTCGCAGCGGAGTTCGCCGCCGCCCTGCTGCTGCGCGACTCCCAGCCGCACTGGCTGCCGATCCTGCTGGCCCTGGTCGCCCTCGTGTCCGGACTGCCCCACGGCACCGACGCCGGCTTCGTCCACCGGACCGTGCTCGCACTCGGCGCGGTGGCCATCGCGCTGTGCGCGGCCCGGGCCCTGGACGCCCCCGACCCGCTCCTCTGGCAGATCCCGGCCGCCGCCCTGGCCCTGACCCAGACGGTCTCCCTGACCCGCCTCTCGCGCACCTGAAAACCGCTGGTCGGGGCCCTTGTCACCCGCCTACGCTGCGCCCATGTCCCCTACGACGACCCTGTGGCGCCCGACGGGCCCGGTGGAGCTCGGCCTGGTCCGCGACCTCGACTGGCGAGCCTGGCCGCCGCGGCTGCCCGAGCAGCCGATCTTCTATCCGGTGCTGAACGAGGACTATGCGGTCCGCGCGTTCCACGAGTGAGCGGGGCGGGAGGGGCTTGTCCCCGACCCGCCCTTCGCCCGTTCCCCGGGGCGTAGCCCCGGACCCCCCGGGGGGGCCGCCCCCGCCCCCGCGGGGGGAC
>NZ_JBHXKA010000090.1:0-33173 GCF_042722885.1 Streptomyces sp. NPDC058401 | reverse complement strand
GGCTGGAATTGCCCTGCGGGCAATCCAGCCCCGGCCGGCGGAAACCCAGCCCCTCCGGCGTTTGAGGAGCGGGGGTGCGGGGGCTGGCCCCCGCAACGGCGCCGCACCTGGCAACGGGTCCGTGCAGCGCCCGGGGAACGGTGGAAGGTTGGGTAGGGGACTCGGCCCCGCGCAGTGGCAGGCGGGTCAGGCCGCCAGGGCCGGGATGCGGGACGGGGTTGCCGCGTCGAACCTGCGGAGCAGCAGGCGGGCCAGCTCCGGGGAGGGGCCGAGGACGGCCGCGACCACGTCGGCCCCCGCGGCTTCGGCGCCCGCCGCGATGCGGTCGGGAAGCCGGCCGGGGGCGATGACGTAGGGGGCCACCGCGATCCGGCGGACGCCCTCCGCGCGCAGCGCCCGTACGGCGTCCTCGGTCCGGGGGAGAACAGCGGAGGCGAACGCAGGCCGCACGGCGCACCAACCGGTGTGCCGCCACTCCCGCGCGATTTCAGCGATCACTGCGATCGCCTCCGGGTCGGAGGAACCGGCGGACGCGAGCACCACACCGGTGGTGGCGCGGTCCGCCGGGGTGAGGCCGGCTTCCCACAGCCGGCGCTCCAGGGTCGCCAGCAGCAGCGGCGACGGGCCGAGCACGTCCGCGATCCGGACCGAGAGGTCCGGCAGGTGGGACGTGGCTCCGGCGAGCACCGCCGGGATGTCGGACTTCGCGTGGAACGCCCTCGTCAGGAGGAGGGGGAGCGCCACGATCTCGCGTACCCCGGACAGGTAGAGCGAGGCCACCGCCTGGTCGACGGTCGGGGTGTCGAAGTCGAGGAACGCGGTCTCCACGCGCAGCCCCGGCCGCATCGCCCGCACCCGGCGGGTGAGGGCCTGCACGGTCGCCGCGTGCCGCGGGTCGCGGCTGCCGTGGGCGATGACGAGCAGGGCGGGGGTGTGCGTGGAGTGCGTGACGTGCGCGGACACGTGATCAGCTCTTGACCAGCAGGCCGCGGGTGCGCAGCACCCACCGCTCGACCGGGCTGAAGATCAGCAGGTCGATCGCGATGCCGACGACCAGGATCAGGATGATCGCGAGGAACACGCCGGGCAGGTCGATGTTGTTGCGGCCGTTCTCGAGGAGCTGGCCCAGGCCCAGACCGAGGTCGGGGGAGCTGGCGATGATCTCGGCGGCCATCAGGGAGCGCCAGGAGAAGGCCCAGCCCTGCTTGAGGCCGGCCAGGTAGCCGGGCAGCGCGGCCGGCATGACCACGTGCCAGGCGCCGCGCAGGCCGGTGGCGCCCAGGGTGCGGCCGGCCCGCAGGAACAGCGGCGGGATCTGGTCGATGCCGGAGACGAGGCCGTTGGCGATCGACGGGACGGCGCCGAGCAGGATGACGGTGTACATCATCGCGTCGTTGAGCCCGAACCAGAGCACCGCCGGGGGCACCCAGGCGACCGAGGGCAGCGACTGCAGGCCCTGCAGGATCGGGCCGATCGCGGCGCGGACGAACTTCACCCGGGCGACGAGCAGACCGAGCGGGGTACCGATGGCCAGGGCCAGCAGGAAGCCGAGCAGACCGCGCGAGACGCTGGTCCAGATGACCTCCAGCAGCGTGCCCTTGGCCCACATGTCGGCCAGGCTGTCCCAGACGGAGGACAGGGCGGGGAGCTTGGTCTCCTCGGTGATGTGCGCGGCGACGAGGACCTGCCAGACGAGGAGGACCAGGCCGACGGCGAGCACCGGCGGCAGGACCTTCTTGACGAGGACCTCACGGACCGGGGTGCGGTGCGTCTGGACGGCGTCGAGCGCGTCGAGGCCCGCCTCCAGTCCGGCGAGGTCGTCCGTCTTGGCCTTGGGCTGGACTTCGGCGGTGGTGTCAGTGCTGGCCATGGCGGCGGATCTCCCCACGCAGGTGTTCAGTGATCTCAAGGGACAGTTCCGCGACGTCCGCGTCCTCGATGCGGCGCGGCTGCGGGATGCCCACGGTCCACTCCTTCGCGACCCGGCCGGGGCGCGAGGACAGCAGGACCACACGCTGCGCGAGCCGTACGGCCTCGCGGACGTTGTGCGTGACGAACAGGACGGACAGGTTCGTCTCTTCCCAGATGCGGGTGAGCTCGCCGTGCAGCACGTCGCGGGTGATGGCGTCGAGCGCCGCGAACGGCTCGTCCATCAGCAGCAGCTGGCTGTCCTGGGCGAGCGCCCGGGCCAGGGCCACGCGCTGGCGCATGCCGCCGGACAGCTCGTGGACCCGCTTGCCGTACGAGCCGCCGAGCCGGACCAGCTCCAGCAGCCGCTCGGCCTCGGGCTTGCGGTCGGCCTTGGCCACCCCGCGCAGGCGCAGGGCGAGTTCGATGTTCTTGCCCGCGGTGAGCCACGGGAAGAGGGCGTGCTCCTGGAACATCAGGGCCGGGCGGCCGCCGGGGGTCTCGATCGACCCCGCGGACGGCGCGTCCAGTCCGGCGACCAGGTTGAGCAGGGTGGACTTTCCACAGCCCGAGGCACCCAGGATGGTGACGAACTCTCCGGGAGCGACATCGAGGCTGATGTCGTCCAGGACGAGCTGCGATCCGGCCGGGCCGGAGAAGGACTTCGAGACGTGCTCGATCCGAGCGGCGTGCGTCTGCTCCGCTACGGTGCCCTCGGCAGCCTTGGCAAGCATGGTGGCCATGGTCGTCACCTCCTGGGATTCGGGACGGGGTACTGAAGGGTTACTGAAGGGGGTTGCCGGAGGGCTTACTTGACGCCGAGACCGGCGTCGGAGACCTCGGGCTTGCCGGCGGCCTTGAGCACCTTGTTCAGGAGCTTCAGGTCGTAGATGCCGTTCAGGTCGGGCTGCTCGATGAGCTTGGCCTTGACCGCCCACTCCGACTCGGTCTTCAGGGTGCTCGCCAGCGGGTCGTCGGTGACGAGGATGCTCGGCCACGCCGGGTCGATGACCGCAGCTTCGAGTTCCTTGCCGCTCAGGGTCTTCAGCGCGGCGTTGGCGGAGGCCTTCGCCTTGTCCTGGTTGGCGTTGATCCACTCGTTGGTCTTGACCGTGCCCTTGAGCACCGCCTCGACGACGTCCGCGTGCTCGGTGAGGAACTTCTGCGACACGATGATGTTCGTGATCACGAACTTCTTGTCGGGCCACAGGTCGGTCTCGTCGAGCAGGACCTTGGCGCCCTCGGAGACGAGCTTGGAGGCCGTGGGCTCCGGCACCCAGGCGCCGTCGATCGAGCCCTGCTTGAAGGCGTCCGGGGTGACCTTGTTGTCCGTGCGGACGACGGAGACGTCACCCTTGCCGGACTCCGGGTCGACCGTCCAGCCCTTCTCGGCGATCCAGTTGAGGAACGCGACGTCCTGCGTGTTCCCCTTCTGCGGGGTGGCGATCTTCTTGCCCTTGAGGTCGTCCAGGGTCTTGATCTTCTCCGGGTTCACGACCAGCTTCACGCCGCCCGAGGCGGAGCCGGAGATGATCCGCAGGTTGGAGCCCTTGGACTTCACGTAGGCGTTGATCGACGGCGAGGGGCCGATGAAGCCGATGTCGAGAGAGCCGCCGTTGAGGGCTTCGATCTCGGAGGGGCCGGCGTTGAAGGTCTGCGGCTTGATCGTGGTGCCGTTCAGCTCCTTGGCGATCAGGCCTTCCTGGATGCCGACCAGCGCCGTGGCGTGGGTCAGGTTCGGGAAGTAGCCGATGCGCACCTCGGAGGCCGACAGCTTCTTGCCGGAGTCGTCGGCGACGTTCGCCTTGGGAGCGTCGTCCTTCTTGGCGTCGGAGCCGTAGCCGCACGAGGCGAGGGCGCCGATCAGGAGCGGCAGGGCGGCAGCGGCGGCGATGCTGCGGTGCAGGGTCTTACGCGGGGTACCGATGGCAGGCACGGGAGGACTTCCTCTCGTAGCGTCGTATCACGACGCACGTCTTCGTTTGCTGAACGACAAGGGCAGGTAGGGCTCGTGGGGGGTGTGGGCGCGCATGCGGTGCGCGTACGTCATCACGCACATCGCCCCACACCTCCCTGGCCGCTGCCGAGGGAGCCGCTGCCTACGCGGCCGCCCTCCTTCGCGAAGGTGGAGTAGATATCGGCAAGCATGATCAGAAATCCCACCCTTCATCATCAGCCTGAACGGTGGTCTGGGCCTTGGAGGCGAAGGATTCGCCGACCATACCGGCCGCCAGGGTCGTGCCGTCCGCCGGGTCGATCAGCAGGAAGGACCCGGTGCGGCGCGAGTCGGCGTACGAGTCGAGCGCGAGCGGCTCGGCGGTACGGACGACGACTCGGCCGATGTCATTGGCCACCAGCTGCCCGGGGTTCGGGTGCTGGGACAGGTCGTCCAGGGTCAGCCGCGAGGGGATCTCCTTGACGATCGCCTTCACCGTGCGCGTCGTGTGCTTGATCAGCACCCGGGCGCCCACGGCGAGGGGCTGGTCCGCCACGTGGCAGACCGTCGCCACGACGTCCTGCGTGGTGGCGGGGGAACTCGACGACGGCGCGATCAGGTCGCCGCGCGAGATGTCGATGTCGTCCTTGAGGCGCAGGGTCACCGACTGCGGGGCCCACGCGATGTCGACGCTCTCACCGAGCGCGTCGATGCCCTCGATGACCGAGGTGCGGCCCGACGGCAGGACGGTGACGGCCTCGCCGACGCGCAGCACGCCGGAGGCGATCTGGCCCGCGTAGCCCCGGTAGTCCGGGTGCTCGGCGGTCTGCGGACGGATCACGTACTGCACCGGGAAGCGCGCCGGGCAGGCGGTGAGGTCGTGGCTGACCGGGACGGTCTCCAGGTGCTCCAGCACCGTGGGGCCGCCGTACCAGTCCATGTGCGCGGAGGGCTCCACCACGTTGTCGCCGGCCAGGGCCGAGATCGGGATCGCGGTGATCTCCGGGACGCCCAGGCCCGTGGCGTACGCGGTGAACTCCTCGGCGATCGACGCGAAGACGGCCTCCTCGTAGCCCACCAGGTCCATCTTGTTGACGGCCAGGACCACGTGGGGGACCCGGAGCAGGGCCGCCACGGCGGCGTGCCGGCGGGTCTGCTCGATCACGCCGTTGCGGGCGTCGACCAGCACCACGGCGAGGTCGGCCGTGGAGGCTCCGGTGACCATGTTGCGGGTGTACTGCACGTGCCCGGGGGTGTCGGCCAGGATGAACCGGCGGCGGGCGGTCGCGAAGTAGCGGTAGGCCACGTCGATGGTGATGCCCTGCTCGCGCTCGGCCCGCAGGCCGTCGGTGAGCAGCGCGAGGTCGGGGGTGTCCTGACCGCGGCTGGCGGAGACCCGCTCCACGGCTTCCAGCTGGTCGGTGAGGACCGACTTGGAGTCGTGCAGGAGGCGTCCGACGAGGGTGGACTTGCCGTCGTCGACGGAGCCCGCGGTGGCGAAGCGCAGCAGCGTGGTCGCCGACAGATCGGCGAACTGCTCGGTGGTGGAGGTCATGTCTAGAAGTACCCTTCGCGCTTGCGGTCTTCCATCGCGGCCTCGGACAGCTTGTCGTCGGCGCGGGTCGCGCCCCGCTCGGTGAGCCGGGAGGCGGCGATTTCGGTGATCACGGCGTCCAGCGTGGTGGCGTCGGAGTCGACGGCGCCGGTGCAGGACATGTCACCGACGGTGCGGTAGCGGATCAGGCGGGTCTCGGTGGTCTCGCCCTCCTTCGCACCGCCCCATTCGCCGGCCGTCAGCCACATGCCGCCCCGCTGGAACACCTCGCGCTCGTGGGCGAAGTAGATCTCCGGAAGCTCGATCTCCTCGCGGGCGATGTACTGCCACACGTCCAGCTCGGTCCAGTTCGAGAGCGGGAACACGCGCACGTGCTCGCCCGCCGCGTGGCGGCCGTTGTAGAGCTGCCACAGCTCGGGGCGCTGACGCCGCGGGTCCCACTGGGAGAACTCGTCGCGCAGGGAGAAGACGCGCTCCTTGGCGCGGGCCTTCTCCTCGTCGCGACGGCCGCCGCCGAAGACCGCGTCGAACTTGAGCTGCTGGATCGCCTCCGTGAGGGGGACGGTCTGCAGCGGGTTGCGGACGCCGTCGGGACGCTCGCGGAGCTTGCCGGCGTCGATGTACTCCTGGACGGAGGCCACGTGCAGGCGCAGGCCGTGCCGGGCGACCGCGCGGTCGCGGTACTCCAGGACCTCGGGGAAGTTGTGGCCGGTGTCCACGTGGAGCAGGGTGAACGGCACCGGCGCCGGCGCGAACGCCTTCAGCGCCAGGTGCAGCATGACGATGGAGTCCTTGCCGCCGGAGAACAGGATCACCGGCTTCTCGAACTCGCCCGCCACCTCGCGGAAGATGTGCACGGCCTCCGATTCGAGGGCGTCGAGGTGCGACAGCGCGTAGGGCGCGTCCGTCCCTTCGTGGACGTGTGCGACGGTGGCGGTCATGCCAGACCCCTCTCGGTGAGCAGAGCGTGCAGGGCCGAAGCCGACTCCTGTACGGACTGCGTGTGCGACTCGATACGGAGGTCCGGGGACTCCGGGGCCTCGTACGGGTCGTCGACCCCGGTCAGACCGGAGATCTCGCCCGCCGCCTGCTTGGCGTACAGGCCCTTCACGTCACGCTCGGAGCACACCTCCACCGGAGTGGCCACGTGCACTTCGAGGTAGGTCGTGCCCTCGGCGGCGTGCCGCTTGCGGACGGCCTCGCGGCTGTCCGCGAACGGTGCGATCACCGGGACGAGCGCCTTGACGCCGTTGGACGCGAGGAGTTCGGCGACGAAGCCGATCCGCTGCACGTTGGTGTGCCGGTCCTCGCGGCCGAAGCCGAGGCCGGCGGAGAGGAACTCGCGGATCTCGTCGCCGTCGAGGACCTCCACGCGGTGGCCCTCGGCGCGCAGCCGCTCGGCCAGCGCGTAGGCGATGGTGGTCTTGCCCGCGCTCGGCAGCCCGGTCAGCCACACGGTGGCGCCCTGGTCGCTCACGCTCATCTGGTTCGTCTCCGTCGGTTCTGTACGTTCGTTGGTCGCGCGGGTGGCCGTCATCAGCCGTGCAGTCCGCACTCGGTCTTGCCGCGCCCGGCCCAGCGGCCGGCGCGGGCGTCCTCGCCCTCCGCCACCCGTCGGGTGCAGGGGGCGCAGCCGACGGAGGCGTAACCGTCCATCAGCAGCGGGTTGGTGAGCACCCCGTGCTCCAGGACGTACGCGTCCACGTCGTCCTGGGTCCAGCGGGCGATCGGCGAGACCTTGACCTTCCGCCGCTTCTCGTCCCAGCCGACCACCGGGGTGTTCGCCCGGGTCGGGGACTCGTCGCGGCGCAGGCCCGTGGCCCAGGCGTCGTACGCGGTCAGGCCCTCTTCGAGCGGCTTGACCTTGCGCAGCGCGCAGCACAGGTCGGGGTCGCGGTCGTGCAGCTTCGGGCCGTACTCGGCGTCCTGCTCGGCGACGCTCCGGCGCGGGGTGAGCGTGATGACGTTGACGTCCATCACGGCCTCGACCGCGTCACGGGTGCCGATGGTCTCCTCGAAGTGGTAGCCCGTGTCGAGGAAGACCACGTCCACGCCGGGGAAGGCGCGGGAGGCGAGGTGGGCGACGACCGCGTCCTCCATGGAGGAGGTCACGGCGAACTTCTTGCCGAAGGTCTCGGCCGCCCAGGTGAGGATCTCCAGCGGGGTGGAGTCCTCCAGGTCCCGGCCCGCCTGCTCGGCCAGTACCTGCAGGTTCTTGAGATCTGCGTCCTGAATCGTGGTCATATCTCGTCCCCTCCAGCGTCATTGGACTGAACACCCCGGGCCAGCAGCCCGAGGTACTTCAGCTGGAAGGCTCGATTGCAGGCCCTGCATTCCCAGGCGCCGTGGCCCGTTTCGTTGGGGAACAGGTCCTCGTCGCCGCAGTACGGGCAGTAGAACGGTGCGGCGCGCTCGCTCACGACAGGTCCTCGTCCTTGGCACGGGTGACCCAGCTGGCGAAGCGCTCGCCGTCCTCGCGCTGCTTCTCGAAGCGCGTGACGACCCGCTCGACGTAGTCCGGCAGACCGGCCGAGGTGACCTTGAGCCCGCGGACCTTGCGGCCGAAACCGGCCTCCAGCCCGAGTGCGCCGCCCAGGTGAACCTGGTAGCCCTCGACCTGGTTGCCCTCGTCGTCCAGGACCAGCTGGCCCTTGAGACCGATGTCCGCCACCTGGATACGGGCGCAGGCGTTCGGGCAGCCGTTGATGTTGATGGTGAGCGGCTCGGCGAAGCCCGGCAGGCGGCGCTCCAGTTCGTCGATCAGCGAGGCGCCGCGCGCCTTCGTCTCGACGATGGCCAGCTTGCAGAACTCGATGCCGGTGCAGGCCATCGTGCCGCGGCGGAACGGGGACGGGTTGACCCGCAGGTCCAGCGCCTCCAGGGCCGCGACGACCGAGTCGACCTGGCCCGCCTCGATGTCGAGCACGATCATCTTCTGCTCGGCGGTGGTGCGCAGCCGGCCGGAACCGTGCTGCTCGGCGACGGCGGCGATCTTCGTCAGGGTGGCGCCGTCGACACGGCCCACGCGGGGCGCGAAGCCGACGTAGAACTTGCCGTCCTGCTGCTGGTGCACGCCGACGTGGTCGCGCCACTGGCCGCTGGGCTGCTCGGGCGCGGGGCCGTCGGTCAGCTTGCGCTTGAGGTACTCGTCCTCCAGGACCTGGCGGAACTTGGCCGGGCCCCAGTCGGCGACGAGGAACTTCAGGCGGGCGCGGGTGCGCAGCCGGCGGTAGCCGTAGTCGCGGAAGATCGAGATGACGCCCTCGTAGATGTCCGGGACCTCGTCGAGCGAGACCCAGGTGCCCAGGCGCACACCCAGCTTCGGGTTGGTGGAGAGGCCGCCGCCGACCCAGACGTCGAAGCCGGGGCCGTGCTCGGGGTGGTTCACACCGACGAACGCGATGTCGTTGATCTCGTGCGCCACGTCGAGCAGCGGCGAGCCGGAGATCGCGGACTTGAACTTGCGGGGCAGGTTCGAGAAGGCCGGGTTGCCCACGATGCGGGCGTAGATCTCGTCGATGGCGGGGGTGCCGTCGATGATCTCGTCCAGCGCGATGCCGGCGACGGGCGAACCGAGGATCACGCGGGGGGTGTCACCGCAGGCCTCGGTGGTCGAGAGGCCGACGGCCTCCAGACGGCGCCAGATCTCCGGGACGTCCTCGATGCGGATCCAGTGGTACTGCACGTTCTGCCGGTCCGTGAGGTCGGCGGTGCCGCGGGCGAACTCCTCGGAGATCTCACCGATGACGCGCAGCTGCTCGGTGGTGAGCCGGCCGCCGTCGATGCGCACGCGCAGCATGAAGTACTTGTCGTCCAGCTCCTCCGGCTCCAGGATCGCGGTCTTGCCGCCGTCGATCCCGGGCTTGCGCTGGGTGTAGAGGCCCCACCAGCGCATACGGCCGCGCAGGTCGTTGGGGTCGATCGAGTCGAAGCCCGCCTTGGAGTAGATGTTCTCGATGCGCGCCCGCACATTGAGACCGTCGTCGTCCTTCTTGAACTGCTCGTTGCCGTTGAGGGGCGTGTGGTGTCCGACGGCCCACTGGCCCTCACCGCGGTGACGGCCGGTCTTGCGGCGCGCGGCTGCGGCGGGTGCGGCGGCTGCGGTCGTATCGGGGGTGGCGGCCATGGCGGTACGTCCTTCTTGGGCGGCTCGAGGCAGGGGCAGGGGAGCGGCGGCGTGACCCCTGGCGCGCGTGGAGCGGATGTGGCTGATCTGCCGCCCTTTTGGGGCGACGACCGACCTACAGGGGACTGCGGTGGTGGCTGACGGCAGGCGGTGTGTTCGCGTCCGCGGCGACGTCGGTGTGGTGCGCCGTCGCGGCGGTGCTGTGCGTCAGCGCGCCGGACAGATGGCGCTGGACATGCGGCCGAGGTCGACGTGCCGCCGACTCACCAAGGCAATTCCAGCTCCGTTCATGGCGGAAGCGTGGCATGGCGCGATTGGAGGAGTCCACTACTGTCCACGATGCGGACGAACTCGTCTCGTATCGCAAGATGTCCGTGATGGGCGTCACCCCGGCGGCCCCTTTGTCCCCGTGCGTCCCGGTGTCCGGACGCCGGGGAGGCTTGAGGTGTCCGGCCTCGCCGGGTCCGGGGCGGAGCCCCCTACGCGCCCGGCCAGGGGCCCGGGGTGGGGGCGACGGCCTTCTCCTCCGTCTCCTCCTTGAAGACCTTGAAGCCGCGCCGGAGGTAGTTCGCCATGGCGGTCGGGCCGTCGTCGCTGCACGTGTGCAGCCAGACGCGCCGCGTCGGGGCCAGCTCCGGCCAGCGCTCGGCCAGGGACCAGGCCCGCTCGATGCCCACGGTCAGCAGGTGGCCGCCGATGCGCCGCCCCCGGAAGTCGGGGATCAGGCCGAAGTACATGATCTCCACCACACCGTCGGGCTGCGGGTCGAGTTCCACGTACCCCGCCGGGGTGCCGCGGTCGTACGCCACCCACGTCTCCACGCCCGGACGGTCCAGCTGCTCCACCCACTGCGCGCGGGTCAGCACCAGCCGGTCCGTCCAGTGGATGTCGCCGCCCACCGAGGCGTAGAGGAACCTGCTGAACTCGGGGGAGGGGACCTCCGACCGGACGATGCGGATCTCCGGACCCGGGACGGCCGCCGCGACGAGGTCGGACGGTGCGGTCATTTCCAGGGACCAGGTGGTCAGTGTGCTCGTGCTCATGGACGTCAGGGAATCATGCCGCTCCCCGCCGGGCCCAGCCGGGCGCTGATCACCGCCGGCGCCGTGGAGTGCGGCAGCAGCGCGGCCGGGTCCGCCGGGCGGATCAGCTCCACCTCCACGTCGTGCGCGAAGCGGTACGGGCGGTGGGCCAGCACGCCGCCGAGGTTGCGGCGCACCCGGGAGATCTCCGCACGGACGGTCACCGTGCGCGTCGGATCCCCGAACAGCTCCTGCGCGAGCTCCGCCGCGGAACGTCCCCGGGGGGACTCCGCCAGCAGGAACAGCAGCTCCGCGTGGCGCGGGCTCAGCTCCTGCGACCAGCTCCCCGCGGCCCCGTAGACGGTGGCCCGCCACGCACCCGGCCGGCTCAGGTCGAGGACGACGCGGGCCGCCGCCCCGGCGCCGGTACGGGCCTCGGTGACGTTCATCAGCCAGCCGCCCGGCAGTGGCTCCACCAGGCAGTCGCCGAGCTGCGGCACCCAGACCCGGCCCGGTCCGAAGGTCTTGGGCAGCGGGATCCGCTCCATCGGAGCGAGACCCGTGACGGCCGCCGTCCACCCGTTGCCGTCCACGGCCAGGGCCCGCCCCGGCATCCGGGCCAGCAGCGGGGCCGCCACCGCCCGCAGCCGTTCCAGCGACTCCAGGTGCCGCACCCGCAGCTCCCGCTCCGCGAGCCGGGCCACCGAGCTCACCCACGCCAGGGTCGCCGGGTGCATGGTGGCCAGCGGCCCGCTGACGTCGAGGACCCCGATCAGCTGCCCGTCGCGGGGATCGCGTACGGGGGCTCCGGCGCAGGTCCAGTCGTGGTGGCTGGAGACGAAGTGCTCCGCCGAGAACACCTGGACCGGTCTGCGGGTCACCAGGGCGGTGCCGACCCCGTTGGTGCCGACCACCGACTCGTCCCAGTGGGCGCCCACCCCGAAGCCCAGCCGGTCCGCGTTGCGCAGGATCGAGGAGTGGCCCTCCCGCCACAGCAGCCGCCCGTCGGCGTCGGCCACGACCATGATGTGCAGGGCCTCGTCCAGCGAGGGCAGCAGTCCTTCGCGCAGGACGGGCAGCAGTTCCCGTAGCGGAGAGGTCTGGCGCCGCTCCTCGGTCTCGGCGGCCGACAGCATCCGCGAGCGGCTGTCGCGGTCCGGGTGGACCCCGCCCGCCATCATCCGGCGCCAGGACTCCGCGATCTCCGGGCGCGGCGCGGCCGGCGGACGGTCCCCGGCCAGCGCGGCCGCCCGTACCCCCTTGAGCAGGCGCGCGGCCTCCCGCGCGTCCATGGCCGAGATGCGTGCCGCATCGACCGCGCTGCCTGTGGTGTGGACCACCGGAACCTCCCCGTGCCGAACATGCGTACGACGGTTCCCGCCCGCGGCGGCCGTCCGGTGCGCGCCGCTTCCGGGCGAGGACCGCAACGCCCCAAGGGCGGTTCCGAGTCAAAGGTTGCAACGTCTTGCAACTCTCGCCAAGTCCCGGTCGGTCGATCGAAACTGTGCGCACGTCGCCGAGCGACGTGACAGCTCCTTCCTCGGGGCTTCTCGGATCAGGGGTGGTGCCGAGTCGGCGCGGCGCCATCCCTGTTCCTGGTCAACGGGCCCGGATCCCGCACCGCAGTGCTTTTCGGAGGGTTGGGGCCCTCCGCATGAGCCCGCTTCCGGAGGGTTGGGGCCCTCCGCTAGCCCGCGATCCGGGCCCGTTCCACCACGGATCCCAGATCCAGACTGTGCGGCAGCGTGCCGAAGGCCGCGCCCCAGTCACCGCCCAGGCGCGAGGCGCAGAAGGCATCGGCCACCTCCGGCGGGGCCCAGCGCACCAGCAGGGATCCCTGCAGCACCAAGGCCATCCGCTCCACGACCCGCCGGGCCCGGGCCTCGATGCCCTCCAGGTCCGCGAGCTCGGTCAGCAGGTGCTTGATGGCCGAATCCAGCCGGTGGTCGGCGCCGCGCGCCAGCCCCACCTCCTGGAGGAAGGCGTTCAGCGCCTGCGGTTCGCGCTGGAGGGCGCGCAGTACGTCCAGGGCCTGGACGTTGCCCGATCCCTCCCAGATGGAGTTCAGCGGGGACTCGCGCAGCAGCCGGGGCATCCCCGACTCCTCGACGTAGCCGTTTCCGCCCAGACACTCCAGGGCCTCCGCCACCATCGGCGTACAGCGCTTGGTCACCCAGTACTTCGCGGTGGGCACCGCGATGCGCAGGAAGGCCCGCTCCTGCTCGTTGCCCGAGCTCTGGACCGCGTCGTACGCGGCCGCGAGGCGGAGCGTGAGGGTGGTGGCGGCCTCCGACTCCAGGGCGAGGTCGGCGAGCACGTTGCGCATCAGCGGCTGGTCGATGAGCGGTGCTCCGAAAGCAGAGCGGTGCTCCGTGTGGTGAGCGGCCTGCGTCAGCGCCTGCCGCATCAGCGAGGCCGAACCGATCACGCAGTCCAGCCGGGTCGCCGCGACCATCTCGATGATGGTCCGCACCCCCCGGCCCTCCTCGCCCACCCTCCGCGCCCACGTCCCGTCGAACTCCACCTCGCTCGACGCGTTCGACCGGTTGCCCAGCTTGTCCTTCAGCCGCTGGATCGCGAACACGTTCCGCGTCCCGTCCGGCAGCACCCGCGGCACCAGGAAGCAGGTCAGCCCGCCCGGAGCCTGCGCCAGCACCAGGAACCCGTCGCACATCGGCGCCGAGCAGAACCACTTGTGCCCCGTCAGCAGGTACTCGCCCGAGGCGTCCAGCGGCACTGCCGCCGTCGTGTTCGCCCGGACGTCACTGCCGCCCTGCTTCTCCGTCATGCCCATCCCGAAGAGCACCCCGGCCTTCTGCCCGGCCGGCCGCAGCCCCTCCTCGTACACGTGCGAGGTCAGCCGCGGCTCCCATTCGGCCGCCAGCTCCGGATCGGTCCGCAGGGCCGGTACCGCCGCGTGCGTCATCGAGACCGGGCACCCGTGCCCCGCCTCCGCCTGCGACCACACGAAGAAACCGGCCGCCCGCCGCAGATGGCCCGCCGGCCGCCCCCACGCGTCGGTGAGCCCGGCGCCCACGGCGTGCCCGAGCAGCCGGTGCCACGAGGGATGGAACTCCACCTCGTCGATCCGGTTGCCGTACCGGTCGTGCGTCCGCAGCTTCGGCGGGTTCTCGTTGGCCTGCGTCCCCCAGTCCTGCGCCTGCCGGGACCCTGCCGCACGCCCCAGATCCGAGAGCTCCTCCCTCACCTCCGCGGCGAGTTCGGGCGCGGCGTCCGCGAGGTGCCGCTCCACGCCCTCGCTCAGGACCCGGTCGCTGCCGTATACGTCGTGGCCCGCGAGTGGCGGGGCCTGATTGCTGACTGTGTGGGTGGTGGCTGCCATGCCGATACCGTAAGGACGTGCAGCACGCGAAAGAAACACCTGAGCGGATTCCGGGACGCCTCCACCGGGCCCGCGCCCTCTACCGCAACGTCTCCAAGCGCAAGATGGCGTGGCTGCTGCTCAAGGACACCGTGAACTCGTGCATCGAGTACCGGATCCTCGGACTCGCCGCCGAGGCGGCCTTCTTCACCCTGCTCTCGCTGCCCCCGCTCTTCCTGGGCCTGCTGGGCCTCCTCGGCTACGTGGACGGCTGGTCGGGCGGTACGACCGTCGCCAGCATCGAGGAGAACATCCTGCGCGCGGTCGGCACCGTGCTCTCCGACCGGGGCGTCAACGACATCGCCAAACCGATGCTCGACGACGTCACCGGCCGCGGCCGCCCCGACCTCATCTCCCTCGGCTTCGCCTTCGCCCTCTGGTCGGGCTCGCGCGCCGTCAACGTCTTCATCGACACCATCACCGTCATGTACGGACTCGACGGCCAGCGCGGCATCGTCAAGACCCGGCTGCTCGCCTTCGTCCTCTACATCGCCGCCCTGCTGATCGGCGCCATCGTGCTGCCGCTGATGGTGGTCGGCCCGGACGCGGTGGTGCGGCTGCTGCCCTGGAGCACCGAGGTGATCGCGGTCCTGTACTGGCCCGTCGTCACGCTGCTCTCCATCGCCTTCCTGACCACGCTCTACCACGTCTCCGTCCCGGTCCGCTCGCCCTGGATCGAGGACGTGCCCGGCGCGCTCGTCGCCCTCGCCATGTGGGTGCTCGGCTCGTTCCTGCTGCGGATCTACCTCACCAACACGGTGGAGGGGCCGACCATCTACGGATCGCTGGCCGCCCCCGTGGCGATCCTGCTGTGGATCGGCATCTCGGCCTTCGCCGTCCTGGTCGGGGCCGCCGTCAACGCCGCGATCGACCGGGTCTGGCCCTCGGTGGCCACCGCCGCGGCGCGCGAGGCGAACGACCGGGTCCGCGAGGCGGAGGCCGCCCAGCTCGTGGCCCGGGCGGCCGCCTGGCGGGCCCTGGCCGAGGGGGAGTCGGAGGACGACGAGGGCGACGAGGACGGGGGCATGCCCTCGGAGTTCCCGGAGCGCTGGTCGAAGTTCCTGCCCCCCGAGGACTACCACTCCCGCCTGCGCAAGCACTGACGGGCGCTGCCCGCTGCGGGCTGCCGCCGTAGCCTGGTTCCGTGGAAGATCCCGCGGACCGCGCGCCCGCTCCCGGGTACGAGGAACGGCCGTCCCGGACGGTCGCCGGAGCAGTGCTCTGGCGGGCCGGCGGGGCCGGCGCGGACATGGTGCTGCCCGACGGGTGCATGGACCTGCTGTGGGTGGAGGGGCGGCTCCTGGTGGCCGGACCCGACACCGCCGCGCACCCCGCCGGAGAGATCCCGGGCTCCGGCTTCGCCGGGATCCGGCTGGCCCCCGGCGCCGCGCCCGCGCTGCTCGGCGTACCGGCCCGCGTCCTGCGGGACCGGCGGGTCGAGCTGGCCGACCTGTGGCCCGCCGCCGAGGTACGGCGCCTCACCGCGCGCGTGGGCTCGTACGGGGATCCCCGCGCGGGACTGGAGGAGCTGGCCCGGCTCCGCACGGCCGACGGCGGGCTCCCGGACCCGCTCGTCACGGAGGTCGCGGCCCGGCTGCGGGCCGGGCAGGGCGTGGCCGCGGTGGCGGGGGCGGTCGGCCTGGGGGAGCGGCAGCTGCACCGGCGCTCGCTCGACGCCTTCGGCTACGGGCCCCGCACCCTGGGGCGGATCCTGCGCCTCCAGCGGGCCCTGGCGCTGACCCGGCGCGGACTGCCGCAGGCGGCGGTCGCGGCGGCGGCCGGATACGCCGACCAGGCCCACTACACCCGCGAGGTGCGGGCCCTGGCCGGGACCACGCCCGGGGCCTACGCGGCCGGATCCGCCGGTGCGAAGAGGGAGATCCCGGAGCCGTCCGGATCCAGCACGACGGCGTAGCGCTGCCCCCAGAAGGCGTCCCAGGGCTTCAGGTGGCCCGTGTGCCCGGCCTCCGTCAGCTCCGCGTACAGCGAGTCCACCTCGGCCGGGGAGTCGCACAGGAAGGCCAGCCCCACCCGGCCGTCGCTCGTGGGGCGGGTCCAGGACGGGTCGAAGGAGCGGATGACCTCCTCCGTGTCCCAGCCGATCCGCAGCCCGCCCGGCAGGACGGCTTCGGCGTGCGGCTGGGAGTCGGCCTCGGCCGGCACGTCGATGCCGAGGCGGCGGTAGAAGGCGAGCGATGCGGCCATGTCGGAGACGATGATGCCGATCATGTCGAGTCGGGGAGTCATGAACTCACCCTAGGCACGCCGGGCCGGGCCGGTCTTGAACGCATCGGACACGGGCGCGGCCCGATCGGGCCGATCGGGTCAGGTCAGGTCTGGTCTGGTCTGGCCCAGACGGGCCCGGTCACTCGGGTTCCTCCTCCTGGGGCAGGTGCCGGTAGACCGTGGCCCGGGAGACGCCGAGGGCGGCGGCGATCGCGGTGCCCCCGCTGCCGGCCGCGTGCATCCGGCGGGCGGCCTCGATCATGGCCGGGCTCATGGCGGCGGGCCGCCCGCGCCGGCCGCCCGGAGCGGGCCGGGCGGGGCCGTCGCCGGTCGCGTGCGGGCCGTCGAGGAGGCGGCGTACGCCGTCCAGCACGGCCTCGCGCAGGGCCGGGACGGGGGCGTCGGCGAACAGCACCACCGGGTCGGAGAGCATGGCGACGGCCTGGGACGCCCGCACCCGCTCCGCGAACCCGGGATTGGGCCCCGCGACCAGGAAGCCGGCCCGGAGCATCGACTCGCGCAGCCGCGCGAAGGCCGGACCGGGAGCGGCCGGGGCCGTGTCCTGGAGGTTGAGGCGGAGCAGGTGGCGGTGCTCCAGCCAGACGTCGAGCACCCCCTCGATGGCGGCCCACCGGGCCCGGTCCGGCGCCCCGGCCGCCGCGGCGCGGGCCAGGGCGGCCGCCAGATCGCGGAGCATCGGCTCGACGAGGGCGCCGAGGATGTCGGCCTTGCCGGGGAAGTGGTAGAGCACCGCCGGCTTGGAGACGCCCACCCGCTCGGCGATCTCCCGCAGCGAGGTCTCGTGGAATCCATGGACCCCGAACAGCTCCACGGAGACCCGCAGGATCCGCCGCCG
This sequence comes from Streptomyces sp. NPDC058401, assembly GCF_042722885.1. Classification (NCBI taxonomy): domain Bacteria; kingdom Bacillati; phylum Actinomycetota; class Actinomycetes; order Kitasatosporales; family Streptomycetaceae; genus Streptomyces; species Streptomyces sp. NPDC058401. The sequence continues at coordinate 16,162 of NZ_JBHXKA010000090.1, read as the reverse complement.
GGTGTCGGGAGCCGTCTCGATCACCGAGGCGATGCATGTCTCGTAAATCGTCTCAGAATCTGCGGTTCCGCTGCTCTCCATGCGGAACACTCTAGTCTCCGTAGCGGACTTGACCGGCTGTTTCCCGGGCTCCCCCTGACCGGCGGTAAGTTCGAAACCCGGTTTTCGGCGACCCGAAAAAGAAGTGGCGCGGGCGCGCGGGTGCTTGTTACGGTGGGGACGTTCCCGCCGAGCACCGGCGCGGGACCACTCGTCAGTACGTGTGCAGACCCGGAGGTGAGTTCATTGATGACTGTCATGGCGCAGGGCGTTGCCCGCACTCAGAAGACCATCAATGTCACTTCTGTGGTCTCCGGCTGACCTCACACCTCTTTCGCGCCCGGTAGCGGCGCGCACCGCCGGGGCCACCCTGTGAAGGGTTTCCCTTGTCTCTCTCCGCTTTCTCCGCTTCCTCCCTCTCTTCTTCCTCTCTCTCCTCGTCGCTTCCGCACGCCCTGGCCCCCTTCGGCTGGGACGAGGCGTGGGCGGCCGAGTTCGCCCCGTACGCGGACCAGGGCCTCCTGCCCGGCCGGGTCGTACGGGTCGACCGCGGACAGTGCGACGTCATGACGGCGGACGGCATCGTCCGCGCCGACACCGCCTTCGTCACCCCCCACGACCCGCTCCGGGTCATCTGCACCGGCGACTGGGCGGTGGTCGAGGCACACGGCAACCCGCGCTACGTGAAGACGTACCTGCCGCGCCGGACCGCCTTCGTACGGTCCACCTCCTCCCAGCGGTCCGAGGGGCAGATCCTCGCCGCGAACGTCGACCACGCGATCATCGCCGTGTCACTGGCGGTCGAACTGGACCTCGGCCGCATCGAGCGGTTCCTCGCGCTCGCCTGGGAATCGGGCGCCCAGCCGCTCGTCGTCCTGACCAAGGCGGACCTGGTCCCGGACCCGGTCACCCTCGGACACCTCGTCGAGGACGTGGAGGCCACGGCCCCCGGGGTCACGGTCCTCACGGTGTCCTCCGTGACCGGGGAGGGCACGGACGTGCTCGCCGCGGTGGTCGGCAGCGGTACGAGCGTGCTCCTCGGGATCTCCGGCGCGGGCAAGTCCACGCTGGCCAACGCCCTGCTCGGAGAAGAGGTGATGGAGGTCCAGGCCGCCCGCGACGTCGACGGCAAGGGCCGCCACACCACCACGACGCGCAACCTGCTCGCGCTGCCGGGCGGAGGCGTGCTCATCGACACCCCCGGGCTGCGGGGCGTCGGGCTCTTCGACGCGGAGGCGGGCGTCGGGCAGGTCTTCTCGGAGATCGAGGAGTACGCGGAGCGCTGCCGCTTCCACGACTGCGCGCACGAGGCGGAGCCGGGGTGTGCGGTGATGGCCGCGCTGGACTCCGGGGAGCTGGCGGTGCGGCGACTGGAGAGCTACCGCAAGCTGCTGCGGGAGAACCAGCGGATCGTCGCGAAGACGGACGCGCGGCTCCGGTCGGAGATCAAGCGCGACTGGCGGCTCCGCTCGGCGGAGGGCCGCGCGAACTACTCCGCGAAGCGCACGGGCCGAGCCTGACGGCTCCCGCCCCCGGACCCCGCCCCCGGACCCCGCCCCCGGACCCCGCGCCTCAAACGCCGGCGAGGCTGGATCTTTCAGCCCGTCCGGCGTTTGAGGACCGGGTCCGGGCAGCGCCCGGGGAACGGGCGAAGGGCGGGTAGGTGACTTCGGCCGTGCCGTCGGGGGCCGCGCGTCAGGCGTTGAACACCCGGTTGCCGCGGAGCTGTTGCGCGCACCAGCGGAAGTGGCCGTCCTGCAAGTCCAGGCCGAAGAGGTCGTAGGTCGTGAGGGCGTACGCGGCCTGGTAGGCGGCGAGGGTCGCCGGCGGGTAGCCCAGCTCCCGGGCGAAGAGCCCGGTGAGTTCCGCGGCGTGCTCCGCGGCGTGCGGCCCGTACATGTCCCAGACGGCAGCGGTCACGGCGGCCTCGAAGGCCGGGTCGCCCGCGGTCGTGTAGAAGCCGAAGTCGAGCACCGCGACGGGCCGGCCGGCCTCGTCCACATGGATGTTGGGCGGTACGAGGTCACCGTGGATCGCCGTCACCGGGGCGTCGGGGAGCGCGCGCAGGGCCCGGCGCGTGCGGTCGACTCCCGCCTCGAAGTCCGGTACGTGCGCCGCGAGCGCGGCCCCGTTCCGGGCCGCGGCCCGGTCGACCAGGGCCGCGAGCGCATCGCGGAAGCAGTCGTGATCCCGCCACAGCGGACGGTCGTCACCGTGGACGGTCAGCCGGAGCATCGCGGCGGTGCCGGGCACGGAGGCCAGCCCGCGCAGCACGGTGAGCAGCGCGTCGCCGTGCCGGGCGGACAGCTCGCGCTCGTACGCCTCGTGCGCGGAGTCGGCCCTCAGCGGGCCTCCGGGCAGCTCGCGCTCGTACGTCACCGTGACGCCCTCGTGGTCCTCGACGTCGAAGATCTCCGGGGTGGCGAACGGCGGGCGGCGGCGCGCGATGTCCGCGTACACCTCGCGGGTGAGGGCGAGACCGGCCGGCGGACGGCCGCTCCACACCTTGGCGGCCCGGCCCTCGCCCAGCCCGTACACCACGCCCTCGACGCCGGCGCCGATCCGGCGGACGGCCGGGTGCCCGCGGCCGGCGAAGTGGGCGAGCCACGGGTCGGCGGGGGCGGTTTCGGCTGTCGGGGTGTTTTCCATCCGCGCATTAGACCAACGGATGTTCCGAGCCCACACGGCATTTTCGTGAAGGGCCCCGTCCCCCCCACCCGGGGAGGAGCGTGCTAGTCCGTCAGGCCCCATGTCAGGACGCGGTCCGGGTGGATGCGGATGACCTCCGGGCTGAAGTGGGGGCCCAGGGAGTGCGGGCCCACCTCCAGGGTGGCCCGGCCGCGGATCTCGATGCCGCGGACCTTCCACGGACGGGTGCTGACCAGGTCGTCCACGACCAGGGACAGCCGGGGGTCGTGGGTGAGGTTGCGCCACTTCTTCGTCGTGCCCATGGCCAGCCCGCCCACCAGGACCGTCCCGTCGTCCTGCGGGAAGAATCCCACCGGGTTCGCCTGGGGCTGCCCGGCCGGGTCCACCGTCGCGAGGCGGCCCAGGTGCTGCGAACGCAGGTAGGTCAGTTCGGCCTCGCTGAAACCGCTGAAGCCCTGGGAACCCTTGGAATCCTTGGCATCCGTCTTCTCCGTCATGGGGGAGACGATCCCAGCCGGGCCCGGGCGGCGCATCGGGCCGAGGGCCTAGTCCGGCCTACGCCATAAGCCCCGTCCGGCGGCCTACGCCCACAGCACGAGGCCCAGCCATGCCCCCACCACCAGCAGGCACGCGAACAGCTCCACCAGCACGCTCGTCCCCACCGCCCGCATCACCGCCCGTACCGACGCCCACGCCTCCCCGTGGGCGCCCAGGCGGCGCCGCTCGCAGAGGTAGATGCCGCCCACGAAGCCGGGGACCGTGCCGATGACCGGGATCAGCACGAAGCCCAGTACCGCCCCCGTGCCCGCGTACACCACCATCCGGTGGGTGACGCCGACCCCTCGGAGCCGTCGCGGGGGCAGCTGCCACTTCACCACCTGGACGACCAGCAGCAGCGCCGTCGCGCCCGCCAGCAGGCCCCAGGCCGCCGAGGTCTGTTCGTGCAGCGCCCACCACAGGACCCCGGCCCAGACGAGGAGGGTGCCGGGGACGCCGGGGACCAGTACCCCGAGCAATCCGAGCACCAGCACCAGCCCCACCAGCAGCAACTGGGGCAGCTGAGGCAGATCCATCTGCTCAGCCTGCCTGACCTGGGGCTATCGGGCCACCCAGCCCCGTTCGTACGCGTGCCAGCCGAGCTGGAGCCGGGTCGTGACCCCCGCCAGCTCCATCAGGCCCTTGACCCGCCGCTGCACCGTCCGCAGGCCCAGCTCCAGGTGCTTCGCCACGCTCGCGTCCGTCATCCCCGCCAGCAGGAGGGTGAGGATCTCCAGGTCCGTGGTGTCCGGTCCGCCACCCGATTCCTCCGGCGCCCCGGTGGATCCCAGCCGCAGCGGGAGGGACTCCCGCCAGACCGCCTCGAAGAGGCCCATCAGGGACTCCAGCAGCCCCGACGCGTGCACGACCAGCGCCGCCGGCTCCGCCCCGCGCGCCGTCAGCGGGACCATCGCGAGGGTCCGGTCGGCGATGACGAGTTTGGTCGGCACCGCGGCCGAGACCCGGATGTGCTCGCCGCGCGCCAGCGCCGTGGAGGCCTCGCGGATCCCGCTGGGCAGGGTCAGCACCTCCCGCTCGATGACCACCCGGTACGCGACGCCCCGTACGGCCGCGCGTTCCTCCGCCTCGTTGTCCGTCCCCGTCACCACCTGCGGCCGGCCGCTGACCAGCGCGCACACCTCCTCCACCGCGCCGAGCTGGAGCTGGTGGAAGCGGTGGGCCACCGCGCTCGCGCCCGTCACCACCTCCACCAGGTCGTACACGGCCGGTTCGGCGGCCTCCGCCCGGTACTCCTCCGCCAGCAGGGCCGCCGCCAGCTCCGCCTGCTCCAGCTCGTGCCGCTGCTGGGTGAGGAGGGCCCCCAGGGCCACCCCGGGCGGAGCGGCCACCCACCGGCCGGGACGGGCGGAGGACTGGGCCGCGAGCCCGTGGCGCTCCAGGTGGCGCAGGGTCCGCTCGGTCTGCTGCACCGGCAGCGTCAGCCGGTGCGCGAGGTCCGGTATCTCCGCCGCCCCCAGCGCGACCAGCGCCCGGTAAGCGGACTCCTGTCCTTCGTCGAGACCTATCGCACCCAGCAACTCGTCCACCCAACCCTCTCGGAACCGTTCCTGGCGGGAAGCGGCCACGGCGCAAACCCGCCGTCGACATCATCGCCGCACCCGGCGCCCCTCTGCCAAGGTGGCGCCACCGCAGCACCAACATCCGCTGGCCAGAAGCCATTTACGCGGCCATTTCGCCGTGCAATGCAGTAGTTGGCCGGAATTCATCTGGGGAGAGCGATGCGCCCGATATCGCGTACGGCACTGGGAGCGGCCATCGCGGCCGTCCTGGCCGTCACGGCCGTGGGCCCGTCCACGGCACAGCCGAGCGACGGAGCGTCCGGAGCAGGATCCGGCACGGCAAAGAAGGCCCTCACCGGCAGCCCGGAGGCCGCGCAGCAGCCCACCGGCCCCGTCACGGTCACCCTGGTCACCGGTGACCGGATCCTGGTGTCCACCGACGCCCAGGGCCGTACGGCCGCCACCGCCATGCCCCGCGAGGACGGCTCGCAGCCGATCGTCCAGACCCGCCAGGCGGGCAAGGACCTCTACGTCTACCCCGAGAGCGCGGTCAAGGCCCTCGCCGCGGGCAAGGCCGACGAGGAACTCTTCAACGTCACCGGCCTGATCCGGCAGGGCTACGACGACGCGCACGCCAAGAAGCTCCCGCTCATCGCGGTCTACGAGCGCTCCGCGAGCCTGGCGCGCAGCGCCCCGCCCGCCCCGCGCGGCGCCGAACAGAAGCTGGTCCTCGGCTCCATCGGCGGAGTCGCACTCGCCGCCGACAAGGACAAGGCCACCGACTTCTGGGCCGACGTCACCGGCGCGAACGTCAATCCGCACGCCCGGTCGGCCGCCTCCGCCCCGCTGAAGAAGCTGTGGCTGGACGGCAAGGTCCAGGCGAACCTGGAGCGTTCGACCAAGCAGGTGGGCGCCACCGCAGCCTGGGCCGCCGGATTCGACGGCACGGGCACCAAGGTCGCCGTCCTCGACACCGGCACCGACCTCGAACACCCCGACCTCAAGGGCCGGGTCACCGAGGCCAAGAACTTCACCGACTCGGACACCGCCGAGGACCGCCAGGGCCACGGCACCCACACCATCTCCACCGTGGGCGGCTCCGGCGCCGCGAGCGGCGGCGCGAAGAAGGGCGTCGCCCCCGGCGCCCAGCTGCTCAGCGGCAAGGTCCTCAACGACTCCGGCTACGGCCTGGACTCCTGGATCATCGCGGGCATGCAGTGGGCCGTGGACAGCAAGGCCGACGTGGTCTCCATGAGCCTGGGCGACCCCTCCCAGCTCTCCTGTGACGACCCGATGGCCGAGGCCACCGAGGCGCTCGCCCAGAGCAGCAGCACCCTCTTCGTCATCGCCGCCGGCAACTCCGGGCCCGGCAACAACACCGTCTCCTCGCCCGGTTGCGCACCCAGCGTGCTGACCGTCGGCGCCGTCGACCGCGACGACAAGACGGCCTCCTTCTCCAGCCGCGGCCCGGCCGGCCTGAACCACACCCTCAAGCCCGAGATCGCCGCCCCCGGCGTCCAGATCTCCGCCGCCAACATGGGCGGCCGCGGGGTGTACGCGTACCAGTCCATGTCCGGCACCTCGATGGCCACCCCGCACGTCGCGGGCGCCGCCGCCATCGTCAAGCAGCGCCACCCCGACTGGACGGCGCAGCAGATCAAGGCCGCGCTCGTCGGCTCCGCCAACAGCTCGGTGCCCGGCGACGTCCGGGAGACCGGCGGCGGCCGGCTCGACGTCAAGGCCGCCATCGACACCACCGTCACCAGCGCCCCCGCGGTGCAGGGCGGCACGTACAACTGGCCGCAGGACCGCAGCGACCGCAGCAGCGTCGAGGTCCCGTACACCAACACGGGGACCAAGCCCGTCACGCTGAGCCTCTCCGTGGAGAAGGTCACCGGCAACGACGGCTCCGCCGTCCGCAGCCAGGTCGCCCGCCTGGACCGGCGCACCGTGACCGTCCCGGCCGGCGCCACCGTCAAGGTGCCGCTCGCCCTGGACCCCGCCGCGAAGCTGGAGCGCTCCCAGTACGGGGACGTCACCGGCCGCGTCATCGCCACGGCGAAGGGCGTGCACGTCTCCACCCCCTTCTCCCTCTACGTGGAGCCGGAGACGGTGACGGTGCGCGTCAAGCTCCTCGACCGCGACGGCAAGCCGGCAGCGGGCCCGTCCTCGCTGGACCTGATCGGCACCGACGACGCCACCGGTGAGCGCCGCTTCAACGAGGGCGCCGCGGACCAGGTCTACCGGGTCCGCCCGGGCTCGTACTTCCTCTCCGCCTTCGTCGGTACCCCCGACGCGGGCGAGGGCGACCGGATGTACGACTCGCTCACCTACCTGGGCCGTCCGCAGACGGAGATCAAGAAGGACACGGTGATCGTGCTGGACGCCCGCAAGGCGGCCAAGCTGAACATCGCCACCGAGAAGCCCAGCGAGGCGCGCTCCACCACCCTCGCCTTCGCCCGCTCCTGGGGCGAGTCGTGGCTCCACGCCGGCACCGCCATGGGCGGCCGCACGATCCGCGGCTACTACGCTTCGGTCGACGGCAAGGCCAAGGAAGGCGACTTCGAGTTCGGCAGCTACTGGCGGGCAGCCGCCCCGCTGCTCTCCGAACTGAAGGCGAACGGCGGCCCCGTGCTGCACCCGATCACCGCCTCCACCGGCACCGACAACCTGGACGGCACGGGCAGCGCCCCGCTCGTCAACGCGGGCTCGGGCACGCCCGAGGAGCTCGCCGCCGTGGCCGCCAAGGGCGCGATCGCCCTGGTCAAGGTCACGGACGAGGGCTCGGTCTACGAGATCGCCGGCAACGCGAAGGCGGCCGGAGCCAAGGCCCTCCTCGTCCACCGCGAGGCCCCCGGCCGCTGGCAGGCCTTCAGCGGCTACGCCGGCGGCGCCCTCCCGGTGCTGACCGTCGAATCCGCCGAGGGCAAGGCCCTGGCGGCCAAGCTCGCCAAGGGCGCGGTCACGCTGAGCTGGAAGGGCAGCGCGAAGAGCCCGTACGTCTACAACCTGGCCCAGATCGAGAAGGGACAGGTCCACGGGGACCGCACCTACCGGGTGCGCGACCGTGACCTGGGCGCCGTCGAGTCGGCCTACCAGTCGATGGGCGTCGCCGCCGACTACATCGACGTGACCGGGGCCTACCGCCCGACGGGCGGCGCCGTGTACTTCGGCTCCATCGACACCGTCGCGGTACCGGGCAAGCGCACCGAGTACTACTCCGCCGGGGACACCGCCTGGGACCACCTGGTCTCCAGCAGCTTCCCGTGGGGCGAGTTCATGACCGACCAGCACCGCACGTACAAGGCGGGCTCCAAGCGCGCCGAGAACTGGTACGACGGGGTCATCGGACCGGTGGCGCCGCGCGACACCGCGGGCAAGGAGCTGCTGGCCGCCGAGCGGCAGGGCAACCTGATCGGCTTCTCCTCCGCCATGTGGGGCGACACCGGGCACTACGCGCAGCAGGGCGGCTTCGGCGACCTCGGCAACGTCTCGCTCAAGGTCGACGGCGAGTCGCTGGGCGACACCGGCTACCCGTTCGGGGCCTTCGAGGTCCCGGCCGGCGAGGCCACGTACGAACTGACCCAGCAGCTGGAGAAGTTCGGCCAGCCGGCCCGCACCTGGCAGCGCTCCTCCGGGATCCAGACCACCTGGACCTTCCGCTCGAAGCTGGACGCGACGCAGTACTCGCAGGCGCTGCCGGTCATCTTCCCGCGGATCTCGGCCCCGCTGGACGGCCTGAAGACGCTGGCCGCGGCCGACGGCCAGAAGATCGGCCTCTCGGTCAGCGGGCACGCGGGCTACGCGCCCGGCGCGCTCAAGTCCGCCAAGCTGTCGTACTCGTACGACGAGGGCGGCAGCTGGAGCGAGGCGAAGGTGAGCGAGCGCGGCGGGCAGTGGACCGCGACCGTGAACCACGCCGGAGCCGCGGGCAAGCAGGTCATGCTCAAGGTCGAACTGACCGACAAGAACGGCGCCACCGTCACCCAGATGGTCGCGCGGGCGTACGACATTCGCTAAGTCGTACGACATAGAGCAGGGGGGTCCATCGGACGGCGGTCCGATGGGCCCCCCTTTTTCCTGCGTTCGCCGGATTTCGGCTGCGCCGGAGCCCGACAATGAGGGCCATGAGTCAGCGGGACGCGGGCGCGGATGACTGGTGGCAGAAGCTCTACGAAGACCCCGACGCGGGACCGGAACCCGACCCCCGGGACACCCTGGAACACCGCTTCCGCTCGGCGGCGGTCCTCGTGGCCCCGACCCCGGTACCCCACCCCCGGAGAGACCCGGCATCCGTGCCGGAGGACGCCGCGCCGGAGCCGGAGCCGGCTGTGGCTGCTCCCGGGGCGGCGGCGGAGCCGGAGCCGCCTGTGGTCGTGCGCGCCCCGGTCTCCGAGGTGGAGGCGGCGCCGCCCGTGGCCCGTTCCCGGGCCGACGACGCGTCCGGCGGCTCGGTGCTGCCGCCGCCGCGGGACCCCCGGGAGGGCGGCCAGACCTGGTACGCCCTCGGGAGCGTCTCCGTGCCGCCCGCGCTGCCCGCCGAGGAGTCGGAGGAACCGTCCGACTGGAGCTGGGGGCCCAGGGACGACCCGCCAGCGGCGGAGGCGCCCGCTGAGGCGCCCGCGGAGGCGGACCCGGCGGGTGCGGAGCCCGGGTCCGACGGCGCGCACGCCGGATCCGGGCACCCGGAACCGGCTGACCCGGACGCGGTTGCCCCGGACGCGTCCGACCCGGTACCGGATGTGCACTCGGGCCACGGCTCGGATCCCAGGTCCGGAGTCGTCTCCGGTTCCCATCCCGAAACCGGCTTCGCCCTTGGCTCGCATCCCGGTTCCGGGGCGGGCTGGGGGTCCGCTTCCGTGTCCGGGGACGGGGACGGGGGCTCCGGGTTTTCGGGGGTGCCGCGGCCCGTGGTGGCGCATCTGGGGGACCGGCCGCCCACCTACGCCGCGGAGCCCATCGCGTTGCCCGCCGCCGACCCCGCCGGGCTCGTCGCCCTGACGCCCGACACCGTGCTGGAGGGGGCCCAGTACGGCGGCTACACGCTGCGCGCGGCCTCCGTGCGCGGGGACTCCGCCCGGTTCCGGGGCGAGGCCCGGCGGGACTTCCTGCTCACCGCCCGCTTCGGCACCGGCCCCGACGCGCTGGTCCTGGTCGTGCTCGCCGGTGGGGACCGGGCCGGGCCCGGGGCCGCCGAAGCCGCCGCCGAGGTGTGCCGCTCCGTCGCCGCGGCCGTCGGGCGGAGCCAGGAGCGGCTGTCGCAGGACATCCGGGACGGCCGGCGCGAAGCCCTGCGCTCCGGGCTCCAGCGGCTCACCGACCGTGGCTACGGGCAGCTGCGCGCCCGCGCCGCCGAGCTGGGGCTCCCCGAGGACGGCTACACGGCCGGGCTGCGCGGGGTGCTGCTTCCGGTCGACCCCGGCTGCCGCACCCGGGTCTGCTTCGGCGCGGGCGCGGGCGGCCTGTTCCGGCTCCGCGACGGCCAGTGGCGGGACCTGGAGGAGCCCGAGCCCGCCCCGGCGGCCCCGCCCGGCCCGCCCGCCGGGCCCGCCGGGTTCAGGTTCCGCTTCCGGGCCTCCGTGGCCCGGCCCGGCGACACCCTGCTCCTGTGCTCGGGCGGCCTCGCGGACCCGATGCGCGAGGAGGAGCCGCTCTCCGCCGAGCTCGCCGCCCGCTGGGCCGACGCGCCCCCGCCGGGCCTCGCGGCCTTCCTCGCGGACACCCAGCTCCGCCTCAAGGGGTACGCCGACGACCGGACGGCCGCCGCGGTCTGGGAGGCGTAACCGGGCGGACCGTGCGTGGATGGGAGGCGCACACGGCAGAGCCGAACCGGAAAGGGCGCCCCCTCCATGGCCAAGCAGAACGTGGCGGAGCAGTTCATCGACATTCTCGTGCGCGCCGGCGTGCGCCGGATGTACGGAGTCGTCGGGGACAGCCTCAACCCCGTCGTCGACGCGATCCGCCGCACCGGCGGCATCGACTGGATCCAGGTGCGCCACGAGGAGACCGCCGCCTTCGCGGCCGGCGCCGAGGCCCAGATCACCGGCTCCCTCGCCGCCTGCGCGGGCTCCTGCGGCCCCGGCAACCTCCACCTGATCAACGGGCTCTACGACGCCCACCGCTCCATGGCCCCGGTCCTCGCGCTGGCCTCCCACATCCCCTCCTCCGAGATCGGCCTCGGCTACTTCCAGGAGACCCACCCCGACCGGCTGTTCACCGAGTGCAGCCACTACAGCGAACTGATCTCCAACCCGCGGCAGATGCCGCGCGTACTGCAGAGCGCCATCCAGCACGCCATCGGCCGCGGCGGCGTCGGGGTGGTGTCCCTGCCCGGGGACATCGCCTCCCAGCCCGCCCCGGAGCAGAGCATCGAGCAGGCGCTCGTGACCGCGCGGCCGACCGTACGGCCCGGTGACGGGGAGATCGACAAGCTGGTCCGGCTCATCGACGAGGCCGACCGGGTCACCCTCTTCTGCGGCAGCGGAACCGCCGGCGCACACGCCGAGGTGATGGAGTTCGCCGGCCGGGTCAAGGCCCCCGTCGGGCACGCCCTGCGCGGCAAGGAATGGATCCAGTACGACAATCCCTACGACGTCGGCATGAGCGGGCTGCTCGGCTACGGCGCGGCCTACGAGGCCACCCACGAGTGCGACCTGCTGATCCTGCTCGGGACGGACTTCCCGTACAGCGCCTTCCTCCCCGACGACGTCAAGATCGTCCAGGTGGACATCCGGCCCGAGCACCTCGGCCGCCGCACCAAGCTGGACCTCGCGGTCTGGGGCGACGTACGGGAGACCCTGCGCGCGCTGAACACCCGGGTGAAGGCCAAGACGGACCGCCGGTTCCTCGACCGGATGCTGAAGAAGCACGCGGACGCGCTGGAGGGAGTGGTGAAGGCGTACACGCGCAAGGTCGAGAAGCACACCCCGATCCATCCCGAGTACGTGGCCGCGGTGCTCGACGAACTCGCCGACGAGGACGCGGTGTTCACCGTGGATACAGGCATGTGCAACGTATGGGCGGCGCGCTATCTTTCCCCGAACGGAAAACGCCGCATCATCGGCTCCTTCAGCCACGGCTCCATGGCCAACGCCCTTCCGCAGGCCATCGGCGCACAGTTCACCGATCGCGGACGTCAAGTGGTGTCGATGTCGGGCGACGGTGGTTTCTCCATGCTGATGGGAGATTTCCTCACCCTGGTGCAGTACGACCTCCCCGTCAAAGTGGTCCTCTTCAACAACTCATCCCTCGGGATGGTCGAGTTGGAGATGCTGGTTTCCGGCCTTCCTTCGTACGGAACGACGAACAAAAACCCCGACTTCGCGGCGATCGCCCGCGCGGCGGGCGCGTACGGGGTGCGGGTGGAGAAGCCCAAGCAGCTCACAGCGGCTTTGAAGGACGCTTTCAAGCACAAGGGACCCGCTCTGGTGGACGTGGTAACGGACCCCAACGCCCTGTCCATTCCGCCGAAGATCAGCGCTGAGATGGTGACCGGATTCGCACTTTCGGCCAGCAAGATCGTGCTGGACGGAGGGGTGGGCCGGATGATCCAGATGGCGCGATCCAACCTCCGTAACGTGCCGCGCCCTTGAGCCCGGATGCGTGCGGATTCCCCCGGGGGGCATGCATCCCGTAGGCCTGTTCGACAGGCGGGCCGCCGGACAACAGGCATACGGGAGGTACATCGCCGTGCGGGTGGGGGCGAAGGCCGGAAAGCTGTGGCGGAGAGGGCGGCCGGTGCCGCGGGAGCCGTCGTCCGAAGAAGGGATGGCGGTGCACGCGTCGGGGATCACCCGGACCGTGCGGCGGGCCGATCTGAAAGCGGTGGGGGAAGTCCGCAGGGATTTAAGGGAGTTGATGCGCCACCGGTGCCGGGCGGAGGCCGCCGAGGTGGCCGAGCTGCTGATCACCGAGCTCGTCACCAACGCCCTCGTCCACACCGATCAGGGTGCCGAGGTCTCCGCGACGTTCGCCGCCGACCGGCTGCGGGTCGAGGTCCGCGACTACGCCGCCCGCCGGCCCCGGCCGCACGTACCGTCCGCCGACGACGGTACGCACGGCAGGGGGCTGGTACTGGTGCAGTCGCTCGCCGACGCCTGGGGCGTGGACGCGCTCGGGCTGGCGCTGGGCGGCGGGAAGGTCGTGTGGTTCGAGCTCCACGGAGCCAAAGAGGCGGGGCCCGCCTGAGTGATCGGGCGGACCCCGCGACACGGATCCCGGACGGGCCCCGGCCCGTCGCATCGGCCGCAGGGGCCGTGTCGGCCGGATCAGCCGAACTGCTGCTCCAGGTCCTTCAACTTCCTTTCCAGGGAGTCGAGTCGGGGGAGCGTCTGGGTATCGTCCTCGGCGGTGAGGTCCACCGTCCGGGGGTCGGTGGCCGGGTTGGCCGGGTCAGCCGCGGAATGGGGCTCGGTTCCGCTGACGGCCTGCAGGGAGGGCCGGCGCCGTAGGGGAAGCTGTCCGGTTTCCGCTATGGCCGGCTCCGCGGCGACCGGCGCGGAGCCCGCTCCGGGGGCCAGCCCCGGCGCCTCGACCTGACGGGCGCGGGCCACGCGCCCGAACGCCCGGTTCTGCCGGCCGAGCGCCTTGATGTGCGCCCGGTCCAGGCGGTGTTGGTCCCGTCGGCGGTGCCGGTCGTTCTCCTTCTCCTTCTTGTCCTCGCGCACCTCGTCCACGGCCTCGTCGAGCGTGCGGACCCCCTCCAGCAGCATCAGCGACCACGCGCCGAAGGTCTCCCGGGGAGCCCGCAGCCAGCGGACCATCCGGATCTGCGGCAACGGCCTCGGGATCAGGCCCTGTTCGCGCAGTGCGGCCCGGCGGGTCTGCTTCAGGGCACGGTCGAAGAGCACGGCCGCCGAGAGGGACATGCCCGAGAAGAACTGCGGGGCTCCGTCGTGGCCGAGACCGCGCGGGGCGTGCACCCAGTTGAACCAGGCGGCGGCACCCGCGAACAGCCAGACCAGCATGCGCGAACCGAGGGCCGCGTCGCCGTGGCTGGCCTCGCGGACGGCGAGCACCGAACAGAACATGGCCGCGCCGTCGAGGCCGAAGGGCACCAGGTACTCCCAGCCCCCGGAGAGGTTGAGGTTCTGCCGGCCGAAGCCGACCAGCCCGTGGAAGGAGAGTGCCGCGGCGACCGCCGCGCAGCAGAAGAGCAGGACGTAGGAGGCGGTCCCGTAGACGGCCTCCTTGCGCCGCCGCCGCTCCTCGCTGCGCTCCCAGCTGTCCTCGGCCGCCCCCGCCTTCTCGCCTTCGCGCTTGCCCCGGGCCAGTACCGCCACTGCCGCAAGTACGCCCAGGATCAGCAGGCTGCCGGGCAGCAGCCAGTCCAGCGATATGTCGGTCAGTCTCATGCGGTTGTCCCTTGCCTCGCGTATGCGGCTGTTCGGCTTGTGGCCGGTTGCGGCTTTCCGGGCGCCATAGTGGCGCAGCCGGTGAGCCGTACACGCGGGTTTCGGGGCAAGTGGACGCCAACGGGGGGCGGAGCCCGCCGGATAGGGTGTTGCTGATCGAACTCCAGCTCGCACTGCGCGAGTTGAGTTCGATTTTCGTCAGTCGGACGGGTGGGTTGGGGCCGTGGAGGCGGCGGCGCGCAAACCTGGTGGCGGCCGTACGCTTGGGTGGGTGACACCGGCCGGCCCCGAGGCCTCCTGCGCGGCCCCGGTCAGCTGTCGGCGGTCAGGCGCGCCACGCGGTCCTCGTCGCAGGTCCTGGGGCAGGTGACGCAGGTGTCGTCCGGGCGGATCGTGTAGAAGAAGCAGCAGCTCGCCCGGTCCCGGGTGGGGAGCTCCCGGCCGTCCGGGGCCTCCAGGGTGCGGAAGCCCGCGCCGCCGGTGTACGGGGCGGTCGCGCCGGGGAAGAGCCGGTCCAGCTCGTGCACGGCCCGCTGCTCCTCGGCCTCGCCGAGCAGGTTGCCCACGTACCAGAGGCTCTCGACCACGTCGTCGGTCACCATTCCCCACAGGGCGCGCCGCCCGCGCCGCGTCCGGGGGCCGAACCCCTCCATGACCGGTTCGAGGTGCTGGGCCACCGCAGCCCGCACCTCCGCGCGCAGCGCGTCCTCGTCGGGCACGACCCGGGCCCCGGGAAGCGCTGCGGCCGGGTCGTCCGGCAGGCAGGCGAAGGGGTGGACGCGGACGGCCATGCGGCCGTTCGTCCGGTCGAAGGACACCGACTCCGGGGGGAGGAGCGGCACGCGCCGGTCCAGGAACCACGGGACCGTGATCAGCAGACAGGCCGTCCACGCGTACCGGTGCAGTCCGAACCCCGCCACCACGTCGGGCCGACCCGGGCGCCCGTAGTCGCGGAGTATCTGCGCCTCGTCCCACGCGAGGAAGGCGTCCAGGGCCTTGCCGCCCGCCGCGAGCCCGTCCGCACCGACCCACCCCACACCGCGAGGGGAGGGTTCGTGCGGGGCGAGCTCGGTGACGCGCAGTCCGGCGTAGGCGGCGGTCATGCGTGCGTAGGCGTCCGCCACCGGAGAGCCGGCCGGGGCGGGCGTGCCGGGGTGGACGTGGCCCCGGATGGTGGGCGCGACGGCCGTGACAGTCATGACGCTCATGCGCGAACCACCGAATCACCGAATCACACGATCGTTAACAGGTAAGCCTTACCTTACCTGATCTCCGTCGGGTGTGGGAAGGCGGGCTATTCTTCGGGGTCAGGTCGAAACCCGTGGGAGGACCGAGTGCGCGATACGGCCCGAGCCCGGGTACCGGCACAGCAGGACCGCAAAGTGGTGCGCCACTCCGTGCGCGGGCAGATCCTCGACGCCCTGCGGGCGGCGCTGCTCGCGGGCGAGCTGGAGCCGGGGGAGATCTACTCGGGCCCGGCCCTGGGGGAGCGGTTCGGGGTCTCCGCGACGCCCGTGCGCGAGGCGATGCAGCAGCTGGCGCTGGAGGGGGTCGTCGAATGCCTCCCCAACCGGGGCTTCCGGGTCCTGACCCGGAGCCCGGGGGAGCTGGCGGAACTGGCCGAGGTCAGGGCGCTGCTCGAGGTTCCGGTGATGCTGCGGCTGGCCCGTACGGTGCCGTGCGGGGACTGGGCCGCGATGCTGCCTGCGGCGGCGGAGGCGGAGTCGGCGGCGGCCGCGGGTGATGCGGCGCGGTACGCCGACGCGGACCGGGCCTTTCACCGGGCGGTGCTCGCGCTGGCCGGCAACGCCCAGCTCCTCCTGGTGGCGGAGGACCTCCACCGGCGCTCCCAGTGGCCCCTGCCCGGGCCCCGCCGGATCCGCCGGGCGGACCTCGTCGCGGACGCGGCGGAACACGTGGCCGTCCTGGTGGCGCTCTCCGCGGGCGATCTCCCGGAGGCGGAATCCCTGATCCGCACCCACTTCACGCCCCTCTGAGGGGCGGGCGGGCGGCCGTCCTGGCCGGCTGGCTGCGCGGAAGCTTCTGGGGCTCCGCCCCAGACCC